>JACQOD010000013.1 GCA_016202725.1 Candidatus Aenigmatarchaeota archaeon
CCCATCAACGACCCCCCATCCCTCCAGCCCATAGGGAACCGGCAGGCCAATGAAAACCATACCCTCACCATCCAGCTCCTGGCAACAGACCCCGAGAATGACACCCTCACCTTCGGGACAAACGCAGGGGAAGTCTTGCCTTCAGCCTTCTCATTCTCTCCCGCCACCGGCCTGTTTGCATGGACGCCAACGTTCCAGGACTCCGGGAGCTATAACATCACGTTCAATGCGTCTGATGGAGGCTTATCAGACGAAGAGACCATAACAATCACAGTCCTTAATGTCAACCGGCCCCCATCCCTCCAGCCCATAGGGAACCGGCAGGCCAACGAGAACGACACCCTCGCCATACAGCTCCTGGCAACAGACCCGGACAACGACACCCTCACCTTCGGCACCAATGCCGGGGCAGTCCTCCCCTCCCCGCCCTCCTTCGACCCCCAGACCGGCCTCTTCCAGTGGACCCCCACCTTCAGTGATGCAGGCAACTACTCCGTCACCTTCAACGTGACCGACGGCGAGGCGGGGGATGAAGAGGCCATCACCGTCACCGTCAGCAATGTCAACAGGCAGCCCGTGATCATAACCGCTCCTCCGAGGAACGCCTTCCCGGGGCAGACCTACGCCTATGATGTAGGTGCAGCCGACCCGGACAACGACCCCCTCGCCTACTCCCTCCTCGAAGCCCCCGTAAACATGACCATCAACCCCTCCACCGGCCTGATTCAGTGGGCCCCTCCCTTCTGCTCCGATCCCCCCATCGGGAACCGCAGGCCCCTTACCTGCCGCGTGAACGTCTCCGTTCGGGCCTCGGACGGCTTCCTCGGGGACACGCAGAACTACACCCTCGAGGTGACGGCAGCGCAGAAAGGAGCAAGGGAGAAGTTCAGCACCCCACGGCGGGTCACGGCGAATGATGCAGACTCTACCTACCCCTCGCTTGCAGTGGACGCGCAAGGGAACCTCCATGCAGTCTGGACCGATACCAGGGACGGCAACGCGGAGATTTATTACAAGAAGCTCGATCCGGAGGGAAGGAACTTGACCCCTGACATCAGGGTGACCGAAGATCCGGGAATCTCCTATGATCCGGCTATAGTGTTTGCAGGGGAGAACCTTCATGGCGTCTGGACTGACGACCGGAACGGCAACGCGGAAATCTATTACAAGAGGCTTAACACCAGCGGTAACAACCTCACGTGGGACATCAGGCTGACCCGGGACGGGGGAGAGTCTTTCTACCCGGCCCTCGCCGCCGGACCGTCAGTCCTGCACGTGGCCTGGACAGACGACCGGGACAACGACACTGAAATCTACCATCTTGCCCTGTATGCGAACGGCAGCGCCTCCCCTGCGCGACGGGTCACCTCCTCCCCTGGATTCTCGCTCCTCCCTGCCGTCGCGGCGGACGGAAGCGACAACGCCCATATCGCCTGGACGGATGACCGGGACGGCAACGCGGAAATCTACTACACGAAACTGGACAGCGGCGGGAGCCCCCTTGTCGGCGAGACCCGGGTGACCTCCGCAGGCGAGGATTCCTCGTTCCCTTCCCTTGTTGCCGACAGCCAGGGGAACGCCCACCTTGTCTGGAGCGACGGGAGGGACGGCAACCACGAGATCTACTACCACAAGCTTGATGCCAACGGGAGCACGGCGGTGGGCGACACCAGGATCACGAACAGCTCCGGATCCTCATGGTTCCCCTCCCTGGCGTTCGGCACAGGAAAACTGCGGCTGGCATGGTCTGAAAGGCTGGAGTGGAACGATGAGATCTATTACACCTCCCTCACGGTGAACGGCGTTGCGGGGGAGAAAACGAGGCTTACCAACGATCCGGCAGACTCCTCCCTCCCGGTTGCAGCGGCGCGGGGGAACATTACCCACATCGTCTGGGAGGAGAGCAGGGACGGGAACAGGGAGATCTACCATATCCGATCACTATGAGACCGCACCAAGAAGTTCCAATGGGAGGGAATGGCGGGAAAACCGGGACTGGCAGGTTTTTAAATACAACTGCCCAATTCTCTCGCATGGAGAGGCGCAGGGTCGTCAGGTCGCTTGTAGTCGGCATTCCCTTGTTCGTGGTGACCGCAGCCTTCCTGACCGTGATTGCCGCTCCAGGGGATTCCCAGACCCCCGCCTACAAGAGCTGGCTTTTTACCGGTCAAAATCTGTACACGACAGGATCAAGCGTCGGCATCGGAACACCGACTCCGGGAGCGGCGCTGGAAATACAATCCACCAATCCGGCAGAGCAGCTGGAAGTGAGAAACCCTGCCACAGGATCGCAGGCCCACAGTTATATTGCGATAACAACCGGCGACACAGGCCCCGGCATCTACAACGGCCTTGTCCTCGGTTATAATGCGGGCGGCCTAGCATTTCTCAACAGCAGGGAATATGCTCCCCTCGCCCTTGCAACAAACGATATTGAAAGATTCCGCATAACAGCGGACGGAAACATTGGCATAGGGACAAGTTCCCCCCTCCGGCTGCTCCACCTCTCTTCCGGAGGGGTTGGCAGTGCGATTGCCCGCATAGAAGGCGGGCCCACGGGTCACGCGTATTTGGAGTTCTATCAAGGAACGACAGACAGAGGCTTTGTCGGGTGGGACGCTGCAAGCGGCAGCGCGATGAGACTGGTGAACAAGGACAATGGCCCGGTGGCCTTCAGCACAACCGGCCAAGAACGAATGAGGATTGACAGTGTTGGCAAAGTCGGCATCGGGACGACAAGTCCTGACCGATTACTGCACCTTCAGGGCGGAAGCCTGAGGATCAATCATTCCATCGCCGGCGGCGCTGCTCAAATATTATTGAGCAACCCGGATAATACGGACCCGGCAAGCGATGCGTATATGCTCGTTGAAGTAGGCGGCACCAGCGCAGGCGACCCGTTGACATGGTATGCAATTCCGGGGGGCAGCAATTGGGTTACCGGCATAGACAATAGCGATGCCGGCAAATTCAAAACAGCATTCGGCACCGCCTTCGGGACCAATGATTTTCTTGTCATTGATACGAGCGGCAACGTCGGCATAGGGACGACCACGCCGCAGAGCGCGCTGGAGGTGGAAGGCTACATCCAGCTTGACCTCACCGCAGGAGCCCCCCCAGCCGCGGACTGCGACTCCGCCGGGGAGGAAGGGCGCATGGTGTTCGACCCCGATGCCGATTTCCTCTACATCTGCAGCGGGGCAAGCGGCTGGGTGGCGAAGTAGGTCTTCTCATCCTCCCACACCCGCAGGGGAGCATATCCCTATCACTAAGGTGTTGCCACAGAATAAACTGTCTATTTTCCCGGGCTGATGGCGCGCTTCCATTGCGGACGGAGCGAATGCCGCCGGATGCGCAATGACCTCATCTCCTCGTCCGAGGTCTTGATGACGGTTCACGTTATGCTGCGGTTCGCCCTAACACCGTAGGTGACCGCTCTTGGCGGCTGGAAAACGCGGCACCATCATCAGGTTGGCTATAAAAAATCAGAACAAAGAGAGCCTGCGGCGTGCAACGAGCTACAGCAACTGACGGCTATGCCCGCCGTAGCGCCTCAGCCTCCGCCTGCCTGCGCCGCCGCTGCTCATGCGCGTACATGGTGCGCTGCAGGTCGGCAGTGTCCAGCCGGAAGCGCCTGCGGGGAACAACGACGCCGTCAAGCTGGTGCTGGACCTCTCCCATGTCCTCGCAGCCGATGTGGCGGTAGACCGCCAGCACGGGAGGGTCCAGGAGGGCGTCCCCCTCGAGGAAGGCCAGCCCGTCCTGGGGGGCAAGGGTTGCCACTTCCAGGAGGATGCGGCTGAACACCCCCGTCCCCTGGAGCGCGGGATGGACGTAGGTGCAGATAATCTCCCCGGTCCTATTCTCCCTGTCAGGACCCGCGAGGTAGCCTCCCGCGCCCACCAGATCCTCTTCCCGGAATGAGAGGAGGAAGGTCCCCCGGTAGGCCTTCCGCAGGATGTCTCCCGGGGTGTGCAGCAGCAGGGCCTCGATCTGGGCGGAGGAATAGATGGGCTGCCCGTCCACGCACTTCTGGCCGAGGATGCGGAGGTTCGCTTCCACCAGGGCGCGGACGTCGGCCTCGTACGCATCAAGGAGAAGGTCTCCGGCGGCTCCCTCGCGGAAGACTGAGAGCGGCATTGACCTCCTTTAGGCGCGCAATTTTATAAAGGCGCGCGTGAAAAAGGATGCATGGCCGAGAAAATGACCATGCCCCAGTCGACTGCTGGATTGATCAGGTACACGGACGAGGTCGCAGGCGGGATCAAGGTCTCCCCCCAGCACGTGGTCATGGTGTCCGTGGCGATCCTCCTCCTGGAGATCGTGGCCAAGACCATCTTCTGACCAAACCATCTTCTGACCACGACCATCTTCTGGCGGGAGGCCTCTTTCCGGACGCTGTCCCCCTGCGTCATCCTGAAGGGAGTGTTTGACCCGGGCAAGGAAACCAGGAGGGGCGGGACCGGAAGAGCATAACGGCGTTATCTGCCGGGAGGCCGCCGGGGACAGGATCCGCCTGCCTGTTTATTACAGTGTTATATCACGCTGTTATAGTGGGGTGCTGGGTCCTGGAGGAAAACGATTGACAGCGCCACTGACATGCCTCCCCTTTTATAACACTGTTATACCTTCCTGCGGAATTGCCGTACCCCCGAAGGCAGCTTTAAAAAGCCCCCTCCCCCAAAGAGGGGATATGCCTTGCCATCCTGGCGAGTGCCGGTACGTTCGGTGACGTTATGCCGCTCTCCCTCCAGCCCCGGGTCGTGAATAGCCTGTCGTGGAAGGTCGCTGGGGCAGCCGGGCACGGCATCCTGAACGCTGGCCTCTCCCTCTTCGGGAAGGCCTGCCAGCGCGGCGGCCTCCAGGTGATGGCCACGGCAGAATACCCCTCCCTCATCCGGGGCGGGCACAACCATCTTGATGTCCGCGTGGCTGACCGGCACCTCCAAGCGCACACCAAATACATCACCCTGCTGCTGGCCCTGAACAAGGACTCCCTGGACAAGCACGTCAGGAAGATAGTCCCCGGCGGCGGGGTCATCTATGATGCGGATGAGATCCCCGATCCCCAGATCACCCGCAAGGACATCGCGGTGATCGGCGTCCCCCTAAAGAAGCTCGCCCTGGAAGCCGGCCATGAGATCATGCGGAATACGGTGGGCATCGGAGCCTCGTTCGCCCTGCTGGACTGCGGCCTCGGGCCCCTGCAAGGCGTGATCCAGGACAACTTCGGCCGGAAGGGCGAGGCCATCGTGGCCGGCAACCAGAAGGCCGCCCAGCTGGGCCATGACTACGTCAAGGTCCACCACCAGGATATCTTCCCCTTCCAGCTCCGTTTCAAGCCCCCGCAGGGGGCCCTGTTCCTGTCCGGCCACGAGGCCCTGGCTACGGGAGCGATCAAGGCGGGCTGCAAATTCTATGCCGCCTACCCGATGACCCCCGCCTCCTCCCTGCTCCACGTCTTCGCCAAGCACGAGCGCGAGTACGGGATCGTGGTCAAGCATACAGAAGATGAAATCGCGGCCGTCAACATGGCGATCGGGGCCTCCTACGCCGGGGCACGGGCCATGACCGGGACCTCCGGCGGGGGATTCGCCCTCATGGTGGAGGGCCTGGGCCTGGCAGCCCAGACCGAAGTCCCCCTCGTGGTGGTGGAATCCCAGCGCCCCGGGCCTGCCACGGGCATGGCCACCCACTCGGGCCAGGGCGACCTCCGCTTCGTCCTGCACGCCTCGACCGATGAGTTCCCGCGCATCGTCCTCGCTCCCGGCGACGTGCAGGAGTGCTTCGCCTTCGGGGCGTTGGCCTTCAACCTCGCGGAGAAGTACCAGCTTCCCGTGATCATCCTGACCGACAAGTACCTGGGCGAGAGCTACTGGACCGTTCCCGGCCTGCCCCCTGCCCCTGCCGTGGACAGGGGGATGCTCCTGAACAACGGGCACGGCCTGGACCTGCCCTACCGGAGGTACCAGAACACCCCCTCCGGGGTCTCGCCGCGCGCGGTCCCGGGGGTGAAGGGAGGCACGCACGTGGCTTCCTCCTACGAGCACGATGAAGAAGGTTTCGAGCGCGAGGAGGAGGAGATCCGGGTGATGATGCACCAGAAGCGCTTCCGCAAGCTGGCTGCGGCCCTGCTCGATCTGCCGCAGCCCCAGCTGCTGGGCCCTGCCCAGGCCGAGGTGACCTTCGTGGCCTGGGGCTCCTCCAAGGGGCCGGTCCAGGAGGCCATCCGCATCCTCGGGCAGGAGGGCTACGCCTGCAACCTCCTGCAGATCCCCTGCCTGAACCCCTTCCCGGCGGCCTTCGTCCAGCAGGTCCTGGCGGGCGCGCGCAAGCCGGTCATCGTGGAGGGGAACATGACTTCCCAGCTGAACTCCCTCATCCGGGAGCACTGCCTGCGCGATGTCCCGGACAAGATCCTGAAGTATGATGGCCGGCCCTTCCACCCCGAGGACATCGCGGACGAGGTCCGCAAGCTCGTGCCCAAGAAGGGGTATGCCGTGAAGGCGGGAGCGTGGTGACATGGTGAGTGCAGAACAGCGCAATCCGGTTTCGACGGCTTCACACTCCCCAACCCCCCCCTCCCTGCAGGTCCTGACCCTGAAGGACCTCACCACCCAGCAGCTGCCATCCTGGTGCGGGGGCTGCGGGGATTTCAACATCCTCTTCGCGCTGAAGAATGCGTTGGTCGAGTTGAACAAGGCTCCGGAAGAGGTCGTGATTGTGACAGGGATAGGATGCGGCAGCAAGAGCAATCACTTCGTGAAGACGTATGGCTTCGAGGGCCTCCATGGAAGGCCGCTGCCGGTGGCGACCGG
>JACQOD010000076.1 GCA_016202725.1 Candidatus Aenigmatarchaeota archaeon
CCATTCATCTGCGGGCCAAGGCCCCGCAGGGTGCTGGCGGCGCGGAGCGTAAAGCCGGTTGGGTTAGGTGTTGCCACAGACTAAACTATTTCCCCGGGGGCTGATGATGCGCTTCCATTGAGGATGAAGCGAATGCCGCCGGATGCGCAATGGCATCATCTCCTCGTCCGAGGTCTTGATGACGGTTCACGTTATACTGTGGTTCGCCCTACGTATTTGAATGGGGCTTCGCAAGAAAGGACATGGACCAGCAATCGCTCTTCTGGGCCGATGCCACTGCCAGGGAGGTCGTCGAGGCGTGGAAGGCGGACCGCTACCGGACCGAGATGGGCATGGGCGCCTCGGGCGTCCCCCACATCGGGTCCGTGGGGGATGGGGTGCGCTCCTACGCGGTGGCGCTCGGCATCCGCTCCCTGGGCAAGGAGAGCGAACTCATCGCCTACTCCGATGACCGGGACGGCCTGCGGAAGGTCCCGCAGGGATTTCCCTCCTCGCTGGAGAAGGAACTCGGCAAGCCCGTCTCCTCGATCCCGGATCCGTTCGGCTGCCACCGGTCCTTCGCGCTGCATGTGTCCTCCCTCCTGGTGGAGGCGTTCGAACGGCTGGGCGTGCAGTTCACCCTCCACCGCGGGAGCGAGGAGTACCAGCAAGGCACCCTGGACCGGGAGATCGAGACGATTCTCAAGCACGCCAAGCGCGCGGGGGAAATCGTCAAGGAGACCACGGGCTCGGAGAAGTTCCTGGAGGCCCTTCCCTTCCTGGCGGTCTGCGCGGCCTGCGGGAGGATCTACACCACGCGCGCGCTTTCGTATGAGAAGGGGAAGGTCAGGTATGTCTGCGACCAGGAATTCATCGGCAAGGCCGGGAACCGCCAGGTGGCCCTGCAGGGCTGCGGCTTCCAGGGCGAAGCCTCCATCCGGGAGGGGAAGCTGGCATGGAAGGTGGAATTTGCCGCCCGCTGGAAGGCGCTGGACATCCACTTCGAGGCCTATGGCAAGGACATCCTGGACAGCGTGCGCTGCAACGATGCCATCTGCCGCGAGCTGCTGGGGAGGGAGCCGCCTGTCCACGCGTTCTACGAACTCTTCACCGAGCGCGGCGGGCAGAAGCTCTCCAAGAGCAAGGGCAACGTCTTCACGCCCCAGACGTGGATGACGCTCGGCTCCCCAGAAAGCCTGCGGCTGCTCTTCCTCAAGCGCTTGGGCACCAGCCGGGTGGTGGACGAGGATGCCATCCCCGCGCTCATGGACGAGGTGGATGAACTGGGCAAGGTCTACCGGGGAGAGATTCGCGAACCCAATAAGCGGGAGCTGGCCCACAAGAAGCGCCTCTTCGAGTATGTGCATTCCCTGCAGCCTGCTCCCCCGGGGTTCCCGGTAGCTTACACCGCGGCGGTGAACCTGGCCCGCTGCTTCCCTCCCCGGGCCAGGGAGCGGGCGATGAAAGAGATCCTGCTCGGCACGCAGGTACCAGGTCCCCAGGCGTTGCAGGACCTGGAGCGGAGGATCCAGTATGCGTCCCGCTTCGCGGGGGAAGAACCCCCCGCCAGGGGCAAGGTGGAGCTGGACGCGCACGAGCGCAAAGCCCTGCTGGACCTGGCTGACGCCCTGAAGACGCTGAAGGAGGCCGACCAGATCCAGGACCGGATCTTCGAGATCGCCAAGGCCCGCGGGCTGCGGCCGGGGGACTTCTTCAAGATCCTCTACAAGGTCCTGATCGGGCTGGAGCGGGGCCCGCGCGCGGGCAGGCTGATCGAGCTCCTGGGACCGCAGGACGCGCGCACGCTCTTGAAAGACCGGGCGTGAGGTGTCGCTGGAGGGCGATCGCACGCTGCCGCTGAGAGTGGGCTTCCGCTCTTGCAGAGTCATCCGCAGACATCACACCACCGCCAGCACCAGCGAGGACGCCAGGGCGATGCTGCCTCCCAGGGCCTGGTGGAGGCTGATCCGCTCCTTGTTGATGAGCAATGCCAGCACCAGGGCCACCGCGGGGTAGGCTTCCGTGATAGCCGTTGCCAGGCCGATGCGCGTGCCCTCCACGGCAAGCGCGTAGAACACCCACGCCGCCGTGTCGGCAATTCCCATGCCCACCGCAAGGGTGCGGAATCTTCCGGCGTCTTTCCAGAAACGGCCCAAACCTTGTCGCTTGCTGATGGTGACCAGGCATATGCTGGTGAACACCAGCCAGGGAATCCAGATGGCCAGCAAGGGGCTGGCCTGCCGGGCCCCTGCCGCGGTCAGGAAGTTCACGAGCGCCATGCCGAGGGCCGTCAGGCCCGCGAGGGCCACGCCCTTCTCAAGCGACTTCCTCCGGAAGGAGAACCGGCTGGTCGCCATCAGGATGATGCCCACGAAGAGGAGGGCCATGATCCCGGTCTCCAGGAGGGAAAAGGTCTCCTGGAACAGGAGGAACGCCAGCAGGACGGTGAAGGGGAGCTCGATCTCGAGGACCACGTCCACGACAGCGAGCTTGCCCTCGCGAAGGGCCTCGAAGTCCATCGCCCCCACCACGAACGTGAGCCCTCCCAGGAGGAGGAGCAGCCCCAGCGCCGGCAGGCTGAGGAGCGCCAGCTCGGGCAGCACCAGGGGGGCCAGGCCCAGGGAACCCACCAGCCCCACCACCGCGAGCGCGGCAAGGTCGCCCATCTTCCGGGCGGAGCGCTGGATCAAGAAATCTCCCACGCCCCAGAAGATCATCGCCCCCAGGGCGGCGGCGATCGCGGGTTCAAGCGCCATGATACCGTTTGGGCGGACGAGAGATAAAGCTGGTGAGGGGGATGGGGCTGCTGAGATTTGAACTCAGGTTTCTGGTCAGCGGTTGCCACTGATCGCCAGCAGTCTGTACCCCAGTCACAGCATTCGCTCCTGAGCTTGGGGTTCCCCAAGCTGGAATCCTAGACCAAGCTAGACTACAGCCCCGTTCTCAAGGTTTGGGTCGTAGCATTAATAAAGATGCGAATCTCCAGTTTGGGCTGCTCCTGGGCCGCATTATCTTCGGGGGCATTACTATAAGTTATTTATAGGTTATCTATCAATAGGTAATAGATATGATTGATGCCGATCGGATACGAGCTCTTGCGGTTCGTGGAGAGTCCGAGATGCTGGAGTTTAAGAGGGTGGTAGTTCCCGATATCGGGAAGACGGTCTGCGCATTCTCGAATGCGGATGGCGGTACCATTCTTATCGGGATTGATGACAAAGGGTCAATTGTCGGTGCGCAATCCACAAGGCCGCTTTCCCTCGATGAGCAACAACAAAGAATCTATCACTCTGTGCAGGAGTGCAGCCCCGCACCCATCGTTTCGATCAAGGCTGTTCCCGTGGGGCCAGTCACCATCATCGTCATTGAAATCCCGAAGCTCTACAGCGGAGTCTGCTACTATAAGAACGAGATCTATGTCCGAGTCGGAACGACCGACCATAAGATATCGGGACCAGCCGTGGAGGATTTTCTGAAGAAACGCCAAATCCTCTCCTTTGAGGAGGAACTCAGTGAGGCGTCATTAGAAGACATATCATCAGAGAAGGTTTCCAGCTACGTGAAAAGAAAGAGCCCCGAGTCCGATTTCAACCCATCCAGAATTGGCCAATTACTTGTCACCCTCCGCCTTGCTCGAATGGACGGCCAATTCAGGATAAAAAAGTCAGCCCTGCTTATGTTTGCAAAAAACGTCAGTCAATTCATACCACAATGCCAGGTAAAACTCGTTCGATTCCAAGGCACGACTCCGGTCATCATCGCCGATGCCCTATCGCTCTCAGAAACGGTTATAGAATCAATGGAAAAAAGCCTAGAATTCATACGGAAACATACGGAAACACGCTATAAAATCGAGTCTCTCGTGAGAGAGGAGATTCCGGAGTATCCCCCTGTCGCCATCCGGGAGGCTCTGGTCAACGCAATAGCGCATCGGGATTATTACTCTCCCGCAGCCACTCAGATCAACATCTTTGATGATAGGATAGAGTTTGTCAATCCTGGGTCCCTCCCCCGGGAATTGAAAATCCAGGACCTCCCCTTTCTCGGCCTGGGGATACCAAGGAATCCTTCCCTCTACAGTCTCCTCAGCGCCATCAAGATCATCGAGGGTATTGGGACTGGGTTTCCGCGGATATTTCAAGCGCTCTCCGCGGCCGGCCTGCCTGATCCGCATATTGAGGAAGTAGGTCCCCTCTTCAAGGTCGCGTTCTACAATCATCTCTCCCCGTCCGAGAGGGGGGGACTGAACGAGAGGCAGCGAAGGATAATGGCATACCTGCGCGAACATAAGATCGCCTCCTCGGCGCGGTTCAAGAACTTGACAGGGAAGAGCCAACCGACAATTTGGTTCGATCTCCAGGATCTTATGAAACGGGGATTGGTGGAGCGGGTAGGGAAGGGTAGAGGAACCCGGTATGCTCTCAAGAAAACCTGACCCGTTTCCAGAAAACGACTCTTCCCAGAAGCATCGGCCAGCGGTTGTATTGATGCCTCCGGAGGGATTCGAACCCTCGACCAACGGCTTAGAAGTCCGCTGCTCTGTCCAACTGAGCTACGGAGGCCTTGAGATATTGGGAGGGAGCGTATTAAAGCGCACGCGCCTCCCTAGTACGTTTTGTCTTGCACGGCGCACATTTTGTTCATTACTAATGCACAATAGTGTTCATTACTAAAATATGGTTTATAAGCATGGACGTACAAGAGAGAGCATGATCCAGTTGAAACCCCTGCGGCACATTGTCCGTTCGCAGGAGGAGGAACTTTCGACCGGCGACGACGGCATCCCCAGGGAGCGGGAGAAGGATTTGCTTCTCGACCTCCCGCACGCGCTCGTCGTGTCCGGGGTGCGCCGCTGCGGGAAGAGCACGCTCCTCCGGCAGCTCCAGAAGAAGGTGGGCGGTTGTTTCTTTAATTTCGAGGACCCGCGGATTGCTGGATTCGAGCTCCGCGATTTTTCCAGGCTGGAGGAGGCGCTTGAACAGGAACATGGCCGCCACGACCAGTATTTTTTCGATGAAATACAGGTCGTCCCCCGGTGGGAACTCTTTGTCCGTTCTCTGCTTGACAGAAAGAGGCACGTCGTCATTACCGGCTCGAATGCCTCCCTGTTGAGCAAGGAGCTGGGCACCCGGCTCACGGGCAGGCACCTCCGCTATGAACTCTTTCCCTTTTCCTTTGCCGAATTTCTCACCTTCACCGGACGGGAGCCGGGAACGGGCGCCTTTGACCACTACCTTCGGGAAGGGGGCTTCCCGGAATACCTTGCCGCCAAGACGCCCGAGATCCTGCGAGAACTGCTGAACGACGTGGTGGTCCGTGACGTTGCGGTGCGGTACGGCATCCGGAATGTGCGGAAGCTTCGGGAAATGGCCCTGTTCCTCATCACCAACGTAGGGAAGGAATTTTCCTACACCAGCCTGAAGAAGACCTTTGACCTCGGGTCCACGAACAGCGCCGTTTCCTTCATCTCCTTCTTCGAGGACAGCTACCTCCTCTTCACCGTGCCGCGGTTCGCCTATTCGCTCAAGCGCCAGTTGATCAATCCGAAAAAGGCGTACGCCATTGATACTGGCCTCGCCACGGTGGTTTCCGCCGCCTTTTCCCCCGACAAGGGAAGAATGCTCGAGAACCTTGCCTTCCTCGGGCTGCGGCGCCGCTACCAGGACATCTTCTACTTCCGCGAGCGGGGAGAATGCGATTTCCTCGTCAAGGAGGGGGCGCGCATCACGCAGGCCGTGCAGGTCTGCTGGGAGGTGGATGAGGATACTAGCCCCCGGGAGATCGGCGGGCTGGTGGAAGCGCTGGAGACGGTCGGGCTCCGGGAGGGACTGATCCTCACCTACGACCAGGAGGACGTCCTGCGCGTAGGCGGCAAGACCGTGCGGCTCATGCCCTTGTGGAAGTGGCTGTTGGGCACGGGCGACACCAAGAAACCTCCTCGACGGGCGAAGCGGAGCAACCGATAGCCCCTGTGCCCGCATGCGAAGAGCCAGTCCCCCGCCAGATGATGGCATGCGGCGGAAGGCACCGCCCACCTCCGCATCGTTGGCTCACGCGATGCGGCGCCACTCTGCAATGTCTTGGCTGACGTCCACGGGTCCCTGGTGGCATGCTCCTTTTCCACTAGCCAGCGATCGCGAACGGCCCCTGCTGGCGGCGGTGCGGTGAATTCCTGCCTGAAGATCACCGCTGTCCCATGTTCCTTTCTCACCCGAGGACAAACACCGCGCCAGCGAACAGGGGGATGAGGAGGTTGTCGTCCAGCCAGCCCTTCTCGCGGAGGCCAGGAAAGAGGGCTGGAAGGAGCTCGCCCGCAGTGGCGGCGAAGGCGCCGAGGAGGGGCTGCCCGAGAAGGAAGGAGATCGCGGTAGCGGCCACGAAGAAGGCGAGGGTCCCTTCCACGGTCTTGCCGGCCAGCAGCTCCAGCCGGCCGTAGCGGCGGCCGACCAGGGTGGAGAGGGAGTCCCCGATGGCCAGGATCAGGCCCGCTGCGGTGGCAGCCGGCAGGGGGAAGAGCAGGAAGGCTATGCCGCAGCCCATGTAGAACCAGAACGCCCCCCGGAAGGGAGGGCCGGGGCGCTCATACCTGAGGAGGAGGGGCCGCAGCCTGCGATCCAGCCAGCCCACGAGCCGCCGCAGCGGCGGTTGGGGGCGCTGCAGGTAGAGGGAGTAGAGGAGGAACAGGAAGGCGATCCCGAAGAATAGCAGCAGCCGCTCGATGGGCAGCAGGAGCTGGGCAACCAGGATGAAGAGGATGCCCAGCAGGTGGATGGCCTGGCGGGAGCGTTCGTTCATGGGGCCCTCTCACAGGGCGGAGCAGAGGAGACAGCTGCACCGCCCGCGTTCGATTTCCTGTCTCCGCCGCCTCCCAAATCCTTGCCTGAACACCCGTGATTGCGCGCCATCGGGGACACCTGCCTATTTATAGGGAAGGGGGACAAATATACGAACATGAGGAAAGGGATCACCCCGATCATAGCCACCATCATCGTGCTGCTGATCGCCATCGCATTGGCGGGCGCGGCCTACACGTGGATCACCGGATACTGGACGGGGCTGACCGCTGGACTCATTGAAGTACAGAGCATCACGTGCGACCTGCAGGCGTTCGATTCGGCCACGCAGACCGCAGCCGCCGATGGGGGAAGCGTCACCATCCGTTTCCGCAACATCGGGACTGACGCCTTGCAGACCGCTGCCGGTGGAGACATCACCATCACCCGCGAGGAATTGGGAACACCGGTCACGGCAGCTGAGACACTCACGTGGGGACAGTTCTCGGTGAACCCCGCAGTAGGCGGCACGGTTACAGACGGGACTGCAGGCGACATCGACACCTGTACCGCCGATTGTGGAGGGCTGCCCGGCGGAGCGAACCTGGGCTCTGACGCCGGCGATACCTTCAGGTACTTCATTGAGATTGGCGGTCGCGTCACCCAGGCGCAGGTAACCTGCTAATCCGGGTTTTTTGTTTTTCCTCTTTTTTTCCATTCCCCTTCGCGGGCGCATGGAGTCGGATATAACAATGTTATATTCCGCGACCGCGGGGCGAATAACGGCGCGGTGGTGCTGGAGGTGCGGGGGGGCTGCTGGACTGCAGCAAGCGATCCGGTCCGCGGACACTGCTGCGCCCTCGATCTGCTGGGCTGCGCGCCCCCATCGCAGCGGCGGCTGCCCTTCAGCCGAGGGGGATGAACCCTGCTTTCGAGATGAAGAGGAATATCCCGATCCCCGCGAAGGCCATGATGAGGGAGTGCTTGCCCCCCGCGACGATGGAGTTCTCCCCTAGCTGGCCGGCAATCAGGCCGGTGAAGATGCCCTGGATGACCACGACGAAGAAGAACAGGGCGACATAGTAGTTGGCTATCCCCGGGGGGACCCCCAGGAACAAGCCCACGAGGGAGAAGGCGTTGCAGGGGAAGAAGGGGAAGCCCTCGCAGGGGTCCGAGAAGGAGAATCCTCCGGCGGCTCCGCCTCCTCCCAGCGTTTGGGGCTGGGTCGAGATCATGGGGACCATGACCAGGATGATCATGATCGAGATGCCCACGAACATGAAGAACACCCCGTACATGATCATGACGTGCTGCTTGACCATGGAGCCGCGCTCGGCTTCCGCTTCCTTGAGCATGAGGATGTCGCGGGCGATGGCGTCCAGGGTGGCGGCGATGTCCCCCCCGGAGAGGTAGGATTCCTTGATGATGGTCACGGCCTCGGTGATGATCTTGCTCTGCTTCACCCGCTGGGCGAAGAGGTCCAGCACCCTGGCAAAGGGCACGCCCCAGGAGAGCTTGGCGTGCATGAGCTGGATCTCCTCCGTGAGCTTGCCGTAGTTGCTCCGCGAGGCGATCTTGATCGACTCGGAGAACGACATCCCCGACCGGCGGGAGTCCCCCAGGTCCCTGACAAAGCCAGGGAACTGGTCCTCCATGCTGCGGACGCGGGCGTACTGGGCGTACTTGTGGATGAACAGCGGCAGGACCACGGCCATGACCCCGATCAGGGCGAGGTTGCCCAGGACCCCGGGATCCCCGGAGAGGACGCCCACGCCGACCAGGGAGGCGGCCGCGATGATCGTGATCAGGAAGGTGCGGCTGCGCTTGCGCTCGGCGGGGACCAGGGTGGCGGGCGGGGGGGATTTCATGGCATCACTCCGTCGGGTTGGCCGACTTCAAGAGCAGGAGGAACCCCATGGAGACCAGGGGGATGAAGAAGAACACGATGAAGGTCTGGAGCATCAGCGTATTTCCTCCGACGAGGGGAGAGATGATCGCGATCAGGATCACGAAGAAGACGCTTCCCACCACGATCAGGGTGATGTAGATCTCGGTGTAGAGGGTGATGGCCTTGGCATAGTCGTTGAGGGCGCGGCGGTACTGGGACATGGCCGCCTTGGTCTTGCCGCGGAGGTAGATCTCCAGGCTCCCCCCGGTGGTCATGATCGAGCTCATGCCCCACAGCAGCTCCGCGAAGGTCTTGGAGGGCGTCCGGGAAGCGGCGCGCTGCATGGCGGTATTGAGGTCCATGCCCAGGGTCTGCACCGCGGTAAAGATGCGGCTGGCCTCCTCGCCTATTGCTCCTCCGCGGAGGGAGAGCATGCGGAAGATGTTCAGGGGATGGGAGCCTGAGCTGGCGGTGGTGGCCATGTAGAAGACGGCGAAGGGCAGCCCCTTGTCTATCTTGCCCCGGATCCCCTTGGCCTTGAGGCCGGGGTAGGAGTAGCCCAGCACCAGGAGGAGCCCCCCAATCCCGAACGACAGCAGGACCGCAAGGGTGTAGGAGTAGGCCAGCTGGGGGAGGGCCAGGGCGAGGAAGATGGTCAAGCCCACGGCGGAAGCGGCGAAGGCCGCGAAGGCCCAGAAGACCGTGAGGCAGAGGTACTCGTGGACCGAGTAGGGCATGCTGGCCCTGCGGAGGCCGTCGCGGAGGCCGTCGAACGTCTCCACGTAGGGCAGCAACAGCTTCCCGAAGAGCCGCTGGGACAGCTCAAGCAGCATACCCTATTATTACGGGAGGCACATAAAAGGTCCCTGTCGGCGCAGTGCGGCATTCACAGCCATGCACGGGGATTGCCTCCCCCCCTACACCGGCGTGGCAACCTCGGGCTCGCCCATGCGGTTCCTGGCTGCCGCGCCATCGACGGCCCGCATGACCCTATCCGGATCGGAGTAGTAGGTGGATATCACGCGCGCGACCTCGCGGTAGTCGTAGATGCCCTGCCGGAGCATCCACTCCAGGACCCGCTTGCGGCGGACAATCTCCTCCTTGACCGTGTCCTCGGTCAGGCCGAGGCGGTTGGCGATCTTCCGGAGGACGACGGATTTCTCCTTGATGGCCATCTTGTCCTCTGCGGGCTGCCACTCGAAGACGTTCACGGTCTCGGGGCGGTTGTCCTTGATCCCGACGATCTCCATGATGGAGTTGGCCCGGCGGACATACGTCCCCCGGATGCGGGCGAGGGTCAGGAAGACGATGATGTCGAGGTTCTCGATCAGGCTGGGCGGGAGCGAGATGGGCGGGGTGATGAGCCTATCCACCAGCTGGGGCACGCTGGCGGCGTGGATGGTCGCCAGGGAGGGGTGGCCCGTGCTGATCTGCTGGAAGAGGACGAACGCTTCCTCGCCGCGGACCTCGCCCACGATGATGTAGTCCGGCCGCTGCCTGAGGCTGGATTTGAGGAGATCGAACAGGGTGACCTCGCCCACCTTCCCCTTGATGGACAGGGGAGACCGGGCCACGTGCGGAATCCAGTGGGGGAGCGGGAGCCTCAGTTCAGGCGTATCTTCGATCGAGACCACCTTCAGCCCAGGCCGGATGAACAGGGAGAAGGCGTTCAGCATGGACGTTTTTCCTGTCGCTGTCCCGCCGGACACCAGGACCGTTTGTCCGTTGTCAATCGCCATCCAGAGGTAGGCCAGCTGCATGGCGTCCGCGGTCTTGTACCGGAGCATGTGCGTGGGGGTGAGGGGCTTGTCGGTGAACTTCCGGATGGTGAAGTTGCTGCCCTTGCGGGCGATGTCGGTCCCCAGGGTGGCTTGGATGCGGCTGCCATCAGGCAGGGCGCCGTCCAGCAGCGGCTCGGCAATGGAGATGCTTTTGTTGGCCTTCTGGGCCAGGATGGTGACGAAGGCGTTCAGCTCGTCGTCGCTCTCGAAGGCAAGGCTGGTCTTCATGCTCCCCAGCTTTGGGTCGCGGTGGAAGATGAAGATGGGGATGTTCACCCCGTCGCAGGAAATGTCCTCGATGTTCGGGTCGCGCATGAGGGTGTCGATCTTGCCCATCCCCAGGAAGTCCCGCTCCATGTAATACAGCAAGGTCCCCCGCTTCTGCGCGGGGATGTCGGGCAGCTTCTCCAGGACCCCCTGGATGTGCTGGCGCAGGATTTCCTTGGCCTTGATCTGCCCGAGCTTCTCGAAGTCGATGTCCAGCCGCTCCTCCAGCTCGCGCTTGATGCGGTCGATCATGGCCTTGTCCTGGGGGGTGAGCGGCGGCTCCCAGACGAAATACCGGAGTTCGCCCTGGTCCCACTTGATGGCGGCTGAAGCTAGGACCGCCTCGCCGGGCTTGGGATAGGGGGGGTTGAGGGGATAGCCGATGTTGGTCCCGGTCACGCCCACGAGCTTCTTTTCAGCGAGCAGCGGCTTTCCCCGGGGCTGGGCGGTGGGGCTGATCTCGATCCCCACCAGGCGCTCCGGCGAGGGCTCCTCCTTCTGCGGCGGGGGATAGGGATACCCCGGGGGGAAGGCAATCCCCTGGCTGGGGTAGAGGACCGGAACCTCCTTGGTCTCCCGCTTCTGGGAGGCGCGGATGCCCTTCTTCATCCGTTCGATGAGGAGCGCGCGCGACACAGCCATGGGATCACGAGACCAGGGTCAACCGGGGGCTACTACTAGTTGGATTCACGTCCTTTTTAACGATGAGCTTGCCGCCCGCGCTGGTGGCCTTCCCCCCGAGGGCGTAGGCCGACTTGAGGTCGTAGAGGCCGTGGGTCTTCGTGATGGCGGTGTCTTTGAGATTCGTGACCGTGAGCCCTGCCTGGTCCAACTCCACCTCGTACACGGCGTCTCCCGCCACCCGCGGGACGGGGATGACCACGGTCCCGTTCCCCGGGTGCTGCCCGAAGGCCAGGACGCTCTCGGCGACGAGCTCAGTGACGGCGTCCAGCTGGTTGTCGGCGTTCGCCTCCAGGGTGATGTCCTGGGTGATGCTGAAGATGGTGAAGGCCACGATGAACACCACGACGGAGAAGGAGAACAGGAGGACCTGCTCGAACACGAGGGTCTGCCCCTTCCTGCTGCGGGAGGCCATACCCCTCCTTGGGAGGGCCGCCATAAGAAGCTGCGGAGGTGCTGTCGAAGCTGCGGAGGTGCTGCCTCCAGTTGATCCGGGGCGGTCGCGGTCCCCGGCCGTGCGGCACCCCCCCCCTTGTTCGCCTTTTCCGCTTGCCGGATGGGCAGGAGGTCGAAGCCGCACTTCTCCTGCCGAGAGGTCTCGCCAATGGTGACCCACCGCCGCGGTCCCTTGCATGACCTCACACGGGCGTGACGACCAGATGAGTCGCGAAGGCCGGCCCCGAGGACTCGATGCGGTCGAACCGCCAACTGACCGTCGCGGTGCCGGTCACGCTGGCCTGGCCAAGCGGACTCCCCGGTTGCGTGTCGAGCATGATGCGATAGGTGTTGGGCTTGTCCTCCAGGGTCCGGAAGAAGATCTTGAAGATCCCCTTGTACTGGGTGCCGAGCGGCTCCATCGTGAAGGTGATGACCGAGGGGGCGGCCTCGCCGAATTGGCCCACCCCGCTGCCGAGATCAGCGTAGGTCGCGCCCCCCAGGTAGATCTCCGTGCCCTCGAGCGCGAGGGGCTGGGAGAGGGTCACCTCGTAGAGGAGGTAGTTGCCCTCGCCGGTGAGGGGGTCGTAGGGCACCACGGTCATCCCCCCGAAGGGCATCGAAAGGCTGCCTTCCCCCCCGCCGGCGTTGGCGGTGTCGATGAGCTGGTCGTTCAGGTCCAAGACCAGGGCAGAAGCAGCCTCGAAGGCCGTTGCCGTCGACTGCTTGTTGATCAGGGGTACGCCCCAGAGGTAGGCGGCGCCCACGAGGGCGATGATCACCCCGGAAATCAGGATGATGGCGATGACATCGGTCTGCCCCCGCATGGTAGAGTATTGGCTCCCCTCCTTATTAAGGGTCGGGGCAAGCCGCTTCGCCGCCGGGGATGCGCAGAGGATCGCCCCCAGGGACCAGACGCCATTACGAGCAGTAGACGCTCAGGTGCTGGAGGCCTGAGCTCGTGCCGATGTCGATGGTGTGGTAGCCGCGGTAGCCGGTGCCGGCGCCGCCGGGCTCCTTGCAGCACTCGGTGATCCTTCCGGATCCGCAGGCCGGTGAGGGGCCCGCAGAGCCGCAGGCGTAATCGAGAATCTTGCCTGATTGCCCAGTCTCCTTGTTGAACTGCTGCCGAGGGGCGGGATTTGCGGCCTCATACTGCGGGACGTCGTTCCCGTCGATGACCAGGACGCTGAAATCCGTGTCCCGGAGGGTGGACTGGTAGCCGGTATTGAGGACGTAGACCGTCAGCCTGCTGTTGGAGCAGTAGGCCCCGCCGGTGGGGACCGTGAACGATTTGCTGATGGAGCTGAACAGGTAGCCCTGCAGGAAGGTGAACGCCGCTCCCGCAAGGGAGACCGTAATCAGGAGCAGGATGATGATGGAGATGATGGGAGTGATGCCCCGCATGCTTCTACTTGGAGGACGGCCCTTAAAAGGTTGGGTGGGCGGCGGCCGTATGGCACCCCCCCTTGGTTCGCCTTTTCCGCTTGCCGGATGGGAAGGAGTTCGAAGCCGCACTTCTCCTGCCGACAGGCCTCGCCACGGTTGGCCCCCGGCCGCTGGTGGCCGCTGCATCCCTTTCACGCCCCCGGCGGCGCGCAGTACACCGCAACCTGCTGGACCGCGGAGATGGTGCCCACGTTCACCTCGTGGTAGCCCTGCGGGCATCTGCTGCCGCAGGCCCACCGCAGGACCGGCCTGCTTGCCCCCCCGGGGATGCTGCCCGCGACCAGCCCTGCCCGGGCATCTGCGCCGTCCACCTCGGCCACCACGATGTCCTCGGGGACCCGGATGGCGCCCTGGGTTCCTGAGGCGAAGAGGTAGACCTGGATCTCCCCCTGGAGGCAGAAGGTCCCCTCCGCGGGGAGGCTGAAAGATTTGCTCACCTGGGGGAAGAGGTAGCCTGCCAGGAAGGTCAGGGCCGTGGCGGCGAGGGAGACCGTGATGAGGAACAGCAGCAGGACCGACAGGGAGACGGTGAGGCCCTTCCGGTGGGGGGGTGACACCAACCGCTGGCGCGCGCCAGAAGGCATCATGACCTCACACCGCCGGCCGGCGGTAGACCATGCCCGGGGACACCATGGACCGCTTCAGCCGCTTGTCGATGGTGTCGAGGCTGGTGAGCGTGGCCTGGCCGACCTCGTGGGTCTTCTTCATGAGCTCGACCAGCTCGCCGATGCGCTTGAGCAGGGGTTCCATGTCCCTGCCGCCCTCCTCGGAGGCGGAGGCCTTGAGGATGTCGATGAACTCGTGCATGCTCGCGACCAGCTCGTCGATCTTGCCCGGGAGGCGGGCCACCTCGTTGCGGAGCTCCGCATCTGATTTGATGATGTCGTCGATGATGCGCTGGTTCGCCTTGATCAGCTCCAGGACCTGCTCGATCAGGCGCCGGACCTCGGAGGACGTGCTCGCGGCTTCCACGCGCGCGACCCGCCGGTCCAGGGTGCGCAGCGGGGAGACGGGGATGACCTCGTAGTCCTCGTCCTCTTCCATGGTCCATTATTGGGAAGCCCTGTATATAAGGTTTCCGCGAGGTGTATCCGTGTGGCGCATTGCGGCGGCGCATGCCGATCTTCCAAGACCGGAAGGAGGCAAACCCGCAGGAACACCGTTGACACCCCCTTCAAGGACTGATGGCAGTCGCCAACCTTGGTCCGCGGCCGTGAGGCGTCATTTGTTCTTCTCCTTGACATATTCGCCGAGCAGATGGTGGAAAAGCTTGTACCGGCCGCGATCAATCCTTGCAATTGCGCCGTCCTGGACAAGCTTCGCCAGATGCGGCGACAATTCATTGTTTGGCTTCTTCAATATCTCTACGAGCTCAGACAGCGATGATTCGCCCCCCGCGTTCTTGGCCATTATGGTGAGGATTGCTTTGCTTTGCCTTCCCACTTGATCATAGAAGCGGGAGAAAAAACGGGCAAGAATGCTCGTTGCAAACTCGATGTCCGTTGCGCTCAGGTGCTGGAGGGTGATTTCTTTTTCATCGTCCTTCATTTTTGTGTACGCTGACCACAAGTAAGCCGTCAATACGTACGGGTGTCCCTCGCTCGTGGCATGGGCCTTATCAACGACTCCTTCTGAAATGGCGACGCCGGCCTGCTGCAGCTTCTTAATGATGAATGCCATGCTTTCTTCCTTGGTGAAATTTTCCAGCGTGACCTGTGGGAATGTCCTAACGAGGGGAGAGAAGCCCGTTCCCGACGGCCCGGAGACCGTGAACTTTCCAGCCGGAATTATCATAATCGGGATCCTTTCTAGCTGCAGTTGCTCAAGCACTGCGCGCAAAAACAGGAGGAGCTCTGCCCTGTTCCTTTCCAGGACGTGGGCCTCATCGATAAGGAAGACGATGGCGGACTTCGACTTCTTTATCGCGTTCCATGCCCCCCGAAGCGCTGATTGCAGATTAGGAAATTCCTCTTCCGCCTCGCCAAGACGGACCTCGATCCCCCCCGTCGTTATTCGAATGCGGGCAAGCGCGCGGGCGACCTCGCCTGAAATGCGCTGCAGAATGGCCTCTTCCTGGACCTTCTCCTTCACCCTCTGCATGAGCATCCGCGCCAGCGTCTCTCGCGTGAGGTGATCTATCTCGTTCAAGGAGAAGTAGATGGGAAGCGCGTCCAGGTCCTCGACGATGGTTGTGCATTTATGGAGAAAGGATGTTTTTCCCACGCCATACCCGCCTGCAATCGCCATGCTCGCGAGTGAACCCGTCACCGTTTGCCGCAATCGCTGCCTGAAGTTCTCAAGTTCCTGCATCCGGCCGACAAAATCGCTAGGATCAACAGGTGAGCCAGGATTGAACGGATTGGGGTGTTTTCCCGCACCAACGACGTTTTCCATAGTATTCTATGGGAAGTATAGTATAAAAAGATTTCTATACTATTATTTCCGGCTTCCTCGCGGGCCTAAAAGTCGCCCATGTCGCCGCCCATGCCGGGGGGCATGCCGCCATGGCCTCCAGGGGGGCCGGAGGGCTTGGCGCCGGCGCCTGAGATGACATCGTCGATGCGGAGGATCATCTCCGTCGCCTCCGAAGCCGACTGGACGGCCTGCAGCTTGATCTTGAGCGCCTCAATGACCCCTGCCTTGACCGAGTCCTGCACCTCGCCGGTGAAGACGTTGAGGCCGATGCGGACATCGTTCTTCTCGTGGGCGGCGCGCAGCGCGGCGAGCTTGTCGATGGGGTCCAAGCCAGCATTTTCTGCCAGGGAGCGGGGAATGATTTCCATCGCGTCGGCGAAGGCGAGGATAGCGAGCTGCTCCCGGCCCTTGAAGCTGTCCGCGTACGTGCGGATCTCCCGGGCGAGCATAATCTCGGCAGCGCCGCCGCCAGGCACGATCTTCTTGAGCTCCAGCGAGGCCGCGATGCCCTTGACCGCGTCTTCCATGGCCCGCTCCACTTCATCCACCACGTGCTCGGTCCCGCCGCGCAGGAGGATGGTCACGGCCTTGGGGGTCTTGCATCGCTCGATGAACACCATGGCTTCTCCCGCCACCTTCCGCTCTTCCACGTGGCCGGCGAAGCCCAGATCCTCCTTGGAGAGCTCCTGGATGCTGGACACCACCATGCCGCCCGTGGCCTTGGTCAGGAGGTCCATGTCCGATTTCTTGACCCTGCGGGCCGCGAGGACGCCTGCCTTGGCGAGGTAGTGCTGGACCGTGTCGTCGATGCCCTTCTGGCAGAGGACGACATTGGCCCCGGAAGCCTTGACCTTCTCGACCATGCCCTTGAGGAGGCGCTCCTCCTCGTTGATGAAGGCCTGCATCTTCTCCGGCGAATCAATGGAAATCTTGTGGTCCCCCTCGAGCTCCTTGACCTCGAGGGCGCAGTCCAGCAGGGCGATGCGCGCGTTCTCGACCTTCTTGGGCATGCCGGGATGGACGACTTCCTTGTCCACGACCACGCCCTCGATGAGCTGGGAGTCTTCCATGGAGCCTGAAGCCTTCTTCTCGAGCTTGACGTTGTCCGCGTCCACGGTCCCGTCGGGGTTGGCCACCCGCTTGATGGCCTGGACCGCGATCTTCGCGAGGTACTGGGAGGCCCTTTCAGCAGATTTGCCGGTCATGGCCGTGATGGCGATCTGCTCGAGGAGGGCCAGGTCATTGATGGTCACGGGAATGGCGTTCTTCTGCAGGATCTCGAGGGCGCGCTCCTTGGCGAGGCGGAAGCCCTTGGTGATGACGGTGGGGTGGATCTCCTGGTCTAACAAGTCTTCTGCCTTCTTCAGCAGCTCTCCTGCGAACACGACCGCGGTCGTGGTGCCATCCCCGACATTCTTGTCCTGGGTCTTGGCCACCTCGACCATCATCTTGGCGGCCGGGTGCTCGATCTTCATCTCCTCCAGGATGGTGGCGCCGTCATTCGTGATGACGACGTCCCCGATGGAGTCGACCAGCATCTTGTCCATGCCCTTGGGACCCAAGGTGGTCCGCACGGCGTCTGCGACCAGGCGGGCCGCCGCGATGTTGTTCCGCTGGGCGTCCTTGCCCTTGCTGCGGAACGTCCCTTCAGGAAGGATGAAAATGGGCTGTCCTGTCATGCCTGCCATACCGTTCATGAAATCACCATACGTCGCTCGTTTCGCCAATCGCAACTTCGTTGATCGTTGAATTTTGGCATTGTTATATTGCGGCACAGGTATATAAGCTTTTCGGCAACTGACGGCCTTTTGAGGGGAAAGGACCCGCAGGCCCCATGGGCTCGGAGGGATTTCCGGTCTTCCCGCGAAGGGGGAAGCGTTGGGGGAAACCCGAAGGTTGCCCCCCGCTCGAACCCTCGAACCGCCTGCTTCTACGCGTGGAGAAGCACCGCCTTATAAGACAGGTGCTTGAGCGGAGCGCACTCGC
Organism: Candidatus Aenigmatarchaeota archaeon; assembly: GCA_016202725.1. GTDB lineage: Archaea > Aenigmatarchaeota > Aenigmatarchaeia > QMZP01 > QMZP01 > JACQOD01. Next base: position 17,655 of record JACQOD010000076.1, read on the forward strand.
CGCTGAGCTACGAGCCCGCAGCCTGCGGGTCCTACCCCGCTATTGGGGGCGGGGGGTTAAGAGCTTGCCGGGGGGGTGTGTGAGAAGGGAACCCTCCCTGGAGGCAGTCGCCGTGTTTTCCCCCCAACCATCAGAAGAAGTCCTTGAGCTTCTTGTATTTCTCCTCGTGCCAGAGCCACACCAGGAAGACGACGGCATCCAGCGCAGCCAGGATGGAGGTCTGCAGCTGCAGCGGCTGCGCCTCATTTACCAGGATGCCCACCTCGATCCCCCAGGAGGAGAAGGGCACGAAGGGGGTGACCACCCCCCCGGAGAGGATGTCCAGGAAGACGTGGAGGGCCCAGCCGAAGGCCGCCACGCCCAGGAAGGCTGCCTGCTTCCTGGCACGCCCGCTGCGCCAGAGGAGGAGGGCGATGACCGCCAGGACGAAGGGGATGGAGAAGGAATGGGTGAAGGTCCTGTGGAGGTCGGCGGGGTTCCCGATGCCATACAGAAGGAATTCCAGGGCAATGTCCAGGTCAGGCACCAGCCCGAACACCCCGGCCACGAAGATCGTGTGCAGGGAAATCTTCCCCTTCCAGGCTCTGCGCTTTTTTAGCAGGTCGAGGATGATGATCGGCACCAGGATATGGGTGACCGCGTACGGCATGCTCCTTGTTGGGGGGAGAGTAGAAAAAGCCGCAGGGCGCGCGCGCTACGGTGACGGAAATAATCGTCACCGCGTCCAGCACCAGAAAGCTGCAGTGCCCCCTCTGTAGAGCACCTTATCGCTGAGAGGTGACGATCGCGTCGTCCACGCACGCCCGCTGCGCGCAGCAGCGCCCGCACGCCTCAGCCGGCCATGACCTTCTTCTTCCCGACCTGGAAGAGCTCGCTGATCTGCTCCATGAGCCGCGGCTCGGAGGCGCAGATGTCGGTGGCGGTGACGATCCCGACCAGGCTGTTGTCCTCCACCACGGGCAGCTTCTTGATCTTCCTGGCGACCATCACCTCGGCCGCCTCCTCGACGTCGGCATCAGGCGCGATCATGACGACCTTCTTGGTCATGATGTCCGCCACCTTGACCTTGGCTGCGACCGAGCCAGGCGCCACGACCTTCTCAAGGATGTCCCGGTCGGTCACGATGCCTGCCAGCTTGGCCTTGTCCACCACGATCAGGCTGCCGATGTGGAACTGCTTCATGACCTGGGCGGCCTGGCGGATCGTGGCAGCGGGCGCGATGGTCTTCACTTCAGGGACCATCACGTCCTTGACCTGCATGCTCTCTTATTGGCTGCGGGCGCATTTATACGCGGCGGGATAGGCGACGCTTCCGCCGCCGGGAGCGGACCAGGAAAATCACTAGAACGAATACCGTGGTGCTGTATGCAATCACCAGCATGAGGCCAGGGAGAATTCGAAGTAGGCGAGAGAGAAGAACCGACGTATGTGTGTAGCTCATTGCCCGCCGCAGGTGCTCTTGCTTCTGATGTCATTGTTCCCTCCTTTTTTGGAAACCGATGGCATGCGTTTGGCAGCTAAGGCGTGACCGCAAAAACTGTCCATTTCCCCGAGCTGGCGGCGAAATCCCATTGCGGATAAGCGAACGCCTGCGGATGCGCAATGGCATCATCTCCTCGTCCGAGGTCTTGATGACGGTTCACGTTATGCTGTGGTTCGCCCTA
>JACQOD010000078.1 GCA_016202725.1 Candidatus Aenigmatarchaeota archaeon
CATATTCCCCAACGGCAATGCCCTGCCGGCAGGAGCACTGGACGTTCAACCCAACCAACTACCCAAAGGCGCTATTCCTGGCGGGGCCCGGGGGATGAGCGCTCCCCAACCCACCAATTTAAATACCTGTTCGATAAAGTATTCTTCAATATGCTCGCTATCGGTACTTAGTGCCGATAGGCAATCTATTATCTTTCCTATTTAGACAATGGACACTTTAAAAGAGTAGTATCAGCAACACCTGCGGGAATTGACTTTGAAAAATTTTCGAAATGGTTGTGTGAAAAAACCAGTTCGGAATGGTACAGAACATATTTTTACGATTGTATGCCTCACCAAAGCAACCCACCGACACCTGAAGAGAGGGATAGATTTTCAAGAATGGACAAATTTATCTATGCAATTAAAAAATCGCCTCGATTTCAAGTAAGGCTGGGAAAACTTATCAAGTTGCCTGACGGCAGCTTCAAACAAAAAGGTGTGGATATACTACTCAGCATTGATTTGTTGAAACTAAGCTTAAGGAGAGATGTGCAAAAAATAATTCTTGTGGCCTGCGATAGCGATTTTGTTCCCGCCGTACAAGAAGCAAAAAATGAAGGGCTAATAGTCTATGCTTGTTTTTCAAGGATTACGGGCACCGGAATACACGATGAACTTCATAGCATTTGCGATGATAGAATAGAGCTAACTGCAGACATTCTAAGTAAAATGTCAAGATCGAGCACGTGAAGTCGTTCTTGACCGTTTAAGTGCAAAGCCATCCCTCCAAGGCCCAATATAAGCGCGCCCGCAGAAGAATCTAGTGATGCTGTCCGGGAGCGACTTCCTGAGCGTGCAGGACTTGGAGAAGCGGGAGGTCCTGGAACTCTTCCGTAGGGCCGCGGCCTTCAAGCGGAAGCCCTTGGGGACGTGCCTGCGGCACAAGACCATCGCCATGCTCTTCGCGAAGCCGTCGACCCGGACCCGGGTTTCGTTCGAGGTGGCGATTTCCCACCTGGGAGGCAGGGACATCTACCTTTCCGCAGGGGATTTGCAGGTCTCCCGCGGGGAGAGTTTGGGCGACACCGCGCGCGTGCTCTCCCGCTACGTGGACGGTATCGTGGCCCGCCTGTTCAAGCACGAGGACCTCCTGGCCTTGGCAGAGTACGCCGCCATCCCGGTGATCAACGGCCTCACCGACCTTCTTCATCCCTGCCAGGCCCTGGCCGACCTCTTCACCATCCAGGAAACCTTCCGCAAGCTGCGGGGCATCCGCGTGGCCTACATCGGGGACGGCAACAACAACGTCACCCACTCGCTCATGCACGCCTGCACCCTCCTGGGGGTGGACCTCACCATAGCCTGCCCGGACGGCTACCAGCCCCTGGAACGGGTCAGCAGGGAGGCGCTCCAGAATGCCCGCTCTTCAGGAGCAGAGCTCCGGATCGTGCAGGATCCCCGCGAGGCCGTGAAGGGTGCGGACGTGGTCTACACCGACACCTGGGTCTCGATGGGCGAGGAAGCTGAAGCCAGGGAGCGCGAGCAGGCCTTCCGCGGCTACCAGGTCAACTCCCGGCTGCTGGGCTACGCCCGGAAGCAGGTCAAGGTCATGCACGACCTGCCCGCCCACCGGGGGAAAGAAATCACCTCAGAGGTCATGGACGGGCCCGCCTCCCTCATCTTCCAGCAGGCCGAGAACCGCCTCCATGTGGAGAAGGCCTTGCTGTCCCTCATCTATGGGTGAACCCCCTCGGGTGGTGTGAAACCATTGGCGGGACCTGCGGGAAGGGGAAGCGATGTTACGGCCTCGGCATCCTGGCAACGGAGCGCTGAAAGGACGACGTGTGGAGCTGGTTGGGAGGCATCTTGAGGATGCGTGCGGGGTGGCGGTCCTGCCAACAACGGGGAACGCTGCGACCGCTAGGGCAGGGGTGAATCCCCACACGACCACGCACCTACCGGTCGCCCGCCGCCGACCGGAGCCGGGAAAGGGAAGACTCGTACTCCTGCCAGTCGAAGAACCCGCTTCGGGTAGCCTCGCCGAGGGCGGCATCGGCGAGCGGCAGCAAGTGCGCCACTTCACGAGCCGAGAGGGGCCAGTCCTTGTACACGATGTCGAACGTGTCAGGCAGCGGGGGATAGTCCCCGGGGAGGCAGACCCGCACGTCGTAGCGGCGCACGCCAGCCCCCCGGTTCTCCCCGACGATGATGATCTGCTGCTCCATACCCTCTGCCCTCACGCTGCACGCTTCCCCGGAGGCATGCGGCTGCGACCGCCGGTGCCCTGCGGGGCCCCCTGTCATCCACCCTCACGCGGCCCGCTTTCCGCCGTCAAAATCCTGCCGGGATCCCCGAGGCCCGTCCTGGCCCCTGGCATACGCCATCCAGATGGGGGAGAGCGCCTTCCCCGCCTTCTCAAGATCCAGCAGGGGAGGGCCCTCCAGGACGTCGTCCAGGAAGGCGAGATGCGTCAGGTCAGGGTAGCGGGACACGTCCTGCCGGTAGCGAACCTCACCGCTGCGCAGGGGCGTGACGCGGATTTCAGGGCGCGCGAAGTCCAGTTCCAGCGCGCCATCCTCCCCCTCCACGCGCAGGACCTTCTCGGTCGCCGCAGCGCCTTTCGCCACCCGGAGGGTCACCGGGATTTCCCTGCCCTCCTTCGTGCGGGCGCGGTAGGCTGCAACGGCCCCGCTCTCCTCGGGGAACCTCCCCCCGTAGAGATCGAAGCGGTGCAGGTCCTCACAGCCGAGGAATTCGACGCCGAAGAGGGCCGTAGCCAGGTTGGTGAGGTGGCTTCCCAAGTCCATGAGTACGCCGCCCCCCGCCTGGGGGGTGAGCCTCCAGGAAGCCCGCTCCCCGCCGGGCAGGCGGTCCTTTCCCCGCTCCTCGCACAGCACGCCGTGCAGGCCGGTGATCTGCTGCCCCTGCAGGAAGTCCGGTTGATCCCGCGCGAACTGGGCTGCGGGCTTGTAAAGGTAGTGGTCGAACGGGAACACCAGGCCATCCCGGCCCTTTGCCTGCTTGCGGAGGAGGGCAAAGTCCTCCGGATATGGCGCCAGCGGCTTGTCGGTCATGGCGATGGCGCCGTTGCGGATGGCCCCGAGGGTGTGCTCCGGATGCAGCCACGGCGGGCTGCCCACGTACACCACGTGCGCCTGGCGGTAGAAGGAGTCTGGAACATCCCCGTCCCCGATGGCCAGGTAGCGGCCCTCCGGGACTCCCGCCGCTGCCAAGGCCGCTGCGGCGCGGGGCGACCGGGAGGCCACCCCGACGATTTCGACGAAGGGGTGGTCCCGCAGAGGGCGGAGCAGCCCCCGCGAGGCGTCGTCCCCGAGGCCAACCACGGCGAGCCGCAGGCGGATATCCACCACGCGCGAGGCCAGCCTGCCCTCCCGGTCCTCCAGGGACCGGGCGTATGCCCGCGCAGCCTCCTCGTAGCCGGGGCGGTTCATGTCCACCTGCACCGCCAGTTCGTCCCCGTAGCGCGCGCGCAGCCCCATGAGCTCCAGGGAAGAGCGCGCATTGGCCTCCCGGCCGGCAGCCAGCACCCGGAGGGCGTGCGGGTAGCCCCTGGCTTCGCGCGCGAGCGCCTGCGCCGGGGTGAGGTGCAGGCCGGGGGAGATCCCGAGGACCGTCGGGACAGTATACCATGGGCCTTCCATGGAGAGGCGATGCCACTAGTATTTAAATCCCTTCCCAATAGTCCCTCTATGGGCGCTAGTAAGAATAGTATTCCAGCCCCTGCGCAGCCCCGACCGAGGGCGGAGGCGCACAGCCGGCGCAAGGTAATCCGCCAGGGGAACGACACCCTCACCCTGACCCTCCCCCGGAAGTGGACCTCCCAGATGGGCATCCGGGGAGGGGACGAGCTGGACGTGGAGGAGCGCGGCCCGGTCCTCACGGTCACCGCCCACGGGACCCCGGGCATGGAAACCGTGCGGATTGACGCGGAAGAGGCGGGCGTCCTCTTCAAGCGCATCCTGACGTACTTGTACCGCACCGGCTACGACGAGGTCATGGTGACCTTCCGGGCCCCGGGCGTGGTGAACAGGATCCAGGACATCATCGCCCACACGCTCATGGGCTTCGAGATCGTGGCGCAGGGGCCCGGCTACTGCGTCATCCGCAACATCTCGGTGCCGGTGGAGGCGGAGCTGGACTCCCTGCTGCGGCGGACCTTCCTGCTCCTGCAGTCCATGGCCGAGGGGGTGAACACGCAGCTTGCGCACCCGGAGGCCCTCCAGGACCTCCGCAGGCTGGAGGACACCAACAACAAGTTCACCACCATCTGCCGGCGCATCCTCGTGACCCGCGGGTACAGGGATCCCCTGCAGACCGCGCGGGTCTACTCCCTGACCACGGACCTGGAGCTGCTGGCGGACGAGTACAAGTACCTCATCGACTACGCCATCCAGCAGAAGGGGATATCCCCGTCCCCGCCCGTGCTTGCCTACCTCCAGGACGTCGGCAGGATGGCCACGAAGCTCTACGACCTGCTGTTCTCCTTCTCGCTCCCGGGCGCGCTCGAGGGCTACCAGCAGCGGAAGGACCTCATTGACCGCGGGCTGCGCCTCCTGCCGACCAAGACCGGCGACAATGTCGTGGTGGTCCACTACGCCCTGCGGATCGCCCACATCGGCTTCAACATCATGTGCCACTGCCTTGCCGTGAACTACCCCCGCCACGGACTGGGGAAGGCGTGAAGCCAGGAAGGGGGATTGGGAAGAGCGATTGACCTTCAGCTTAGAGTCCGTACGAAAACTCATACGCTTCTCAGAAGGGGATGTGCGGAGAACTCGCGCCTGCACTGCTTCGCACGCGGGTCGTCTCCGCCAGCAGAGTATTCGTATAGGCTCTTAATACTTGATAGACGTACATGCGGAACATCGATCACCTTCTTCCCCTTTACGCAATCTTTTTTCGCATATTCTGCAGAAATTTGACGAAGCATTATAACCATGACTTCTTTTCAGTCTTTCGGGCTGTGAATGATCTATAGTCTTTCGTTTGCTCCACAATTCAGATGCACGTTGCCCTGATGAAGAGTCTGGTACTTCGTATAGGGGAGTTACTTTCACCTCACCTACGATTCGTGCTCTAACACTTGATCTTTTGATCTTGATTCTCCTTCTTAAGGAATAAAGTGCTTTGGTAATGAGGCCTCTGTACTTTTTCCCCTCAAGCTCAAATGGCACTGAGACCCTTTCTGCTGAAACACCACCGCCGTCATCTGGTCCAAGGGGATTCTCTCTTTCATCAACCAGTATTTCATGAAAAGCTGTCTTCGTTAGTGCCCCCAGACCATTTCTTATTTCATCTATTTGCATTTTATCATCAGACACCACCGCCGTCTCGAGCATATTCGTCCAAGAGTTCTTTGTGAGATTTAGGGAAGAGATAAAGACGCAGGACTCACCCTCGAACAGGTAGACCTTGGCATGCAATAGCTCTTTGACTGGGAATATCTCGAAATTCAAATCCTTTTGGTTTACTTCGTTCTTCAAGAATTCTAGAGTGTTTATTGTCTGCTGATCCGCCCTGACTGGCCAAGGGAC
>JACQOD010000079.1 GCA_016202725.1 Candidatus Aenigmatarchaeota archaeon
GGAGGGATGGTGGGGGTCTCGTTCTGCTTGGGCCGCTTCGGCCCGCCCGATGTGCAGCCGCTCACCACGACCGCAGCGACCACGATGGCGACAAGGATGAGCGAGAGGCGGGAGTCCACGGGTTATTATTAGTCGCCCTCCCTTTAAATTGGCCTGTTGGAGAGGGCTCGTCCCCGGTCCCTGCCGGGTTGCCCCTGGTGCATTGGGCAATGGTGGCTTCCCTTGCATCGTCACGCGCATGGTGTGGGCTTCACCCCTGCATCGGGATCGAGCAGGGCCGTGGAGGGCTCCATGACTTCCCTGCGCACAGGCAGCAATGGTGCCGCACGGCCGGCCGTGCAGGACGCAACGGAAACGCTGGCACCGTCCTCACGAGACCCCGCGGGAGCCAACTCCCAGCCCTTCTATCCCTGGAAGTCGCCCGCCGGGAGGATCGCGGAGCCGGCATCGTATTCCCGCGCCTGGAATTGCTGCTGGTTCAGGACGTCATTCCCCAGCCTGAAGGTGGGGGAGCTGTCCGTGTAGTAGGTGTTGTCGCGCATGACCAGCCCTTCGGCCGAGTCGGATTTTATGTTGACCATCCTGCCGGACGAGATGCCAACGAGCCTGTTCCCGGAGATCTGGATGTCCTTCGGCGGCAGCGAGATCCCCGTGTCCCGATCCTGGGTCGGGTGGATCCCGATCCCTGATTCTGCGCCGTCGACCACGTTGTCCAGGAACGTGCAGTTTCGGCAGCCCTCCACTCCCAAGGCTCCCCGGTAGGCGTATGTCCCTGCCAGTTCAACGTTGGTCAGGACGTTCCCCCGCGCCTCGACGTCCTGCGCCACCGGGTCGACCCCTGCCTGCCCATCCCAGCTGTTCCAGCAGCAGCCCCCGAGGATCAGGATGTGGTTGTTGCCCACGACGTCGCGGAAGTTGTTGTACCAGATGCGGATGTCGCGGGCCCCTCCCTTGGTCCACAGCACGGCGCTCGGGTCCCCCCGCCCCCGGTCGGGGTCGTGGAACTCGTTGTTCATAATGTAGGCCCGCTGCGCCCCGAAGACGTCGATCGCCTCGTTGAAAAAGCCCGAGAAGTCGTTTCCCATGATGAGGATGTTGGAGGCGGTGGTCGTGGTCTTGATCCCGTCCTCCAGGCCGCCCTGGACCGTGTTGTCCTTGAGGATGAGGTGGTCCACCCCGAAGAGCGTGAAGCAGATGACATAGCATCCCTTGACCGTGAAGCCTTCCAGGATGAGGTAGCTCCCCCTCGGGTGGATCATGGACGAGTATGCCTTGGGGTCCTGGCGGACCGTGTCTGCCTGGTTGCTGGTGTAGCCCCCCTCGAGCACGACCGCTTCTCCCGGGGAGGCGTACACCCTGACGGGCTTGGCTGCTGTTCCTCCAGACTTTATGGAGATGCCCTTCTTCCCTTCCTCCGTGGTCACGAAGTAGGTCCCTTCCCTGACCGCAACCGCATCCCCTGCAACCAGGTCCCTCTCCCGCAGGGCCGAGAAGTCCTTCCAGGGGCCGCTGCCTCCCTGGGCGGTGGGGGAGAGGCCGTCATTCTCATTGCTCGCGCCGGGCTCATTCGTGGCAATGTAGAAGGTCCGTTCCGCCTGGAACGAGAGCATGTCCTGGAAGTCCTGCGGGATCTCTCCAGGGGAGGATGGGGGGCCGCCTCCCGGAGGCTGGCCTGGCGGGGGTTCCGGAGGAAGGGTTCTCCTTTCTCCGCTGGTGCACCCGCTCGCCAGGACGACCGCCACCAGCCCGACCGCAATGAGCACTCCCATGTGCATGTGGACTCTCAGGGAAGGCAAAACCCCTACATTCCTCTTATTGCTCGGGGTGGCAACATATATAAAGATGCGCGGAAGAGAGAAGGCATGGCAACGTTCACGGTGGTGATCTCGGACCCGAAGGGCAGGAAGGCCTACCAGAGAGAAGCGGACCACGCAGCCTCCGGCCTCCTCGGGAAGAAGGTCGGCGAGCAGGTTGCCGGAGGGGCCTTCGGCCTTGAAGGCTATTCGCTGGAGGTCACCGGCGGCAGCGACAAGGAAGGGTTCCCCATGCGGGCGGACATCGAGGGCGCCGCGCGCAAGCGCGTGCTCCTGTCCTCCGGCCCGGGGTTCCACCCGGCGCGCCAGGGCGAGCGGCAGCGCAAGTCGGTCCGCGGGAACACCATTTCCCCGGACATTGTCCAGGTGAACGCCAAGGTGGTGGCGTACGGCAAGAAGGGCGTCGAGGAGCTCCTTGGGGCCAAGGGGAAGGCCGAAACGAAGGAGGAGAAGGAAGCGCCGCCTGGGCAGCAGGCGGTGAAGGAAGCCCGGGAAGGGGACGCGAAGCAGGCGGAGCCGAAGGAAGCGGCCGGGCAGGCGGAGAGCGCGGAAAAGAAGATGGGCGTCAAGAAGCTCGAGTAGCGTGTGCTGGAGCGGGGCCGGACGTGAAGACTGCACACGGTCTGCAGCGTAGCTGTTCACCACGCGTTAAGCCAATAGCATATATCTGGTTTCACCCCAAGCACGCCGACGGTTACCAACGACCCCATTCGGGAAAACCAGGCAGCTGACGCTTCAGGCCAAAGGACCCACCAGATTTCAGCTACTTTGTGTAGACCTTCACCTCCACGCGCCGGTCGATTTTCTCGCGCGCCCATGCCGCCTCGTCAGGCATGTAGACATGCTCGATGGCCACGCAGAACAGCCGCTGCTCCCCGTGGAGGGGAAGGCCCGGGGGCAAGGGATCCTTCCCCAGGGACACCCGCTTCGCGGAGATGCAGGCGAGGGCGGCCTGCATGTCCTTTGCCGGGACCAGTGCGCATGACCCCTCTATCTGGAGGCCCGTTCCCGCGCCCTCCTGCTGGGCGCTGTCGAATATGGCGACGGCAACCCGCGGGTTGCCGGCCAGGTCCCGGGCGTGCCGGGAGGCGATGGGGGAGATGAAATACAGCTTCCCGGGCGCGGCAGCGAAGAACAGGGGCGCGGCCCAGGGGCGCTTCCCGTCGGTCGTGGCAAGCGTGCAATAGCGCTGGTCGCGCAGGATGGCCGCGGCGGTTGCCCGGTACCAGGCAGGGGAGCCTTTCCGCATGATCATCAGATGACCCGGAGGGGGTCCTTCTTCCTGATCCAGTTCACCATCTTGGCGACCTTGAAGAAGCCCCGGTGGTGGAAGGAGTCCACGAACTTGAAGTAGCAGAACCGGCACAGCCTGCCGGAGAGGGAGGTCCGGATGCGGGTGTCCTTCACCTCGACCTGGAACTGGTCCGAGGCGAGCTCCTTGCAGATGATGCAGTAGTGGTCCATGTCAGCTCCAGCAGATGTCCCACCACACGCACTTGTGCCCTTTCATGGTGCTGATGCAGCAGTCCTTGCAGACCGGGGAGAGGGGATCCTTGTGGACCTCGCACGACGCGGTGAAAAGCGGCTTCCTGCACCCTACACACGCCATGTCCCCTTCACCCCCACGGACCTGTATTTGGGCGAACCGCTTAAATAGCTATCCCGGCGAGTACGGCGATCATACGTGGAGCGTACGTGTGTAGCTGCCAAACGCATGCTATCGGTTTCCAAAAGGGGGAAAAATGACATCAGAGGCAAGGGACCTGCGGTGTGTAATGGGCTACCCACTTACGCGGGTCCGCAGCGCTGCCAGCGCCCAGCTGCTTCCCCCGCGTTCCGCTGCTTCCCCCACTGCCTTATAAATCCGGCTGCCAAGTCCTCGCCATGCTCGAGCGTTCCGTGGCCCGCAAGGTGGCCGTCGCCTCGGTGACCAGGGGGACCTGGGAGAAGCAGGAGGGGATGACCGCCAGCTACGTCATCACCCCCGGCGGGGAGCAGGTCGCCCGCGCCCGGATCCTGGCCACGGTGGTGGGGAAGTTCGTGGCCGAGGACCAGCTGTTCGCCTCCATCACCCTGGACGACGGCACGGACACGATCCGGGCCAAGGTGTTCAAGACCACCAAGCCCATCGGCGACCTCCCCCTGGGGGCAATCGTGGACCTGATCGGCAAGGTCAAGGAATACAATGGGGAACTCTACCTCATCCCTGAAGTCGTGCAGGTGGTGGAGAATCCCAACCTCGAGCTCCTGCGGGAGCTGGAGCTGCTGGCCAAGGGGCGCGCGGCAGGGGCGGCGCCTGCAGCCCCCAAGAACGACCTCCGCCCCAAGCTCCTGCAGCTCATCGAGCAGGCCAAGGACGGCCTCACCTACGATGCGCTCATCCAGCAGTCCGGCTCACCCGAGCAGGAGGTGGAGCAGGTCGTGAACGACCTCCTGGGGGAAGGCATCTGCTACGAGCCCACCCCCGGCAAGATCCGCAAGATCTGAACCTCCCCGGACTCCAGCCCGAAGGGTCGCTGGCGGGACGCAGCCTGCCAGGGAGCGCCACAGCGCGCTTCGCCGGTATCCGCAGGAGAGGTGAGAGACCCTAACGTCCGCGGCGTAAACTACCCGCCGCTACAGCGGCGGGCGTTATCGCGAGCCAGTCCAGCACGCACCCAGGGGCTGTCGGTCTGCTCGGCAAACGCGCCAGTACGCTTCCGGCCTGGCCCCGCTCTCAGAACGTGGCGCCGCCATGCATCTGGGGCCAAGGCCCCGCAGGGTTCTGGCGACAGGAGGGATAAATAATCGTCACGGCCCCCTGTCACGTTCTCCCTTCCCCTTCACGAAGCGCGAGGAAGCGGCTCCTCACGCGTAGCGGGCGGTCAGGAACGGCATGCCGAATAGAGCGGCCTGGCATGTCAGCAGCAGCCGCGCCCTTGCCGGGAGCTGTGCTCCTGCTTCCGCTCAATAAAAATCTCCCCGCCAAGGGAATGGCATGATCACCCGCCTCCGCCTCAGGAACTGGAAGTCCCACCAGGATTCCTCCTTCGCCTTCTCCCGGGGCGTGAACGCCATCCTGGGCATCATGGGATCCGGCAAGAGCTCGGTCATGGATGCCATTGCATTTGGATTGTTCGGCACCTTCCCCGCGGTCCAGGGGCGGAAGCTGGCCCTGGACGACGTCATCATGCAGCTGCCCTCGCGGAAGGAGGCGGCCAGCGTGGAGCTGGAATTCCTCGCCGGAGGCAGGACATACCAGGTCCTGCGGGAGATCAGCCGGGGGAAAGGCTCCACCGCGGAGCTGCGGGAGGAGGGGGTCCTCAAGGAGGTCAGCGCGCGGGGCGTCACCAGGGAGGTCGAGCGCATCCTGGGCATGGACTACGACCTCTTCTCCAAGGCGGTCTATGCGGAGCAGAACGGGCTGGACTACTTCCTGAAGATCCCCACGGGCCAGCGAAGGGCGCACATCGACCGCATGCTGCGGCTGGACCGCTTCGAACTGGCCCGGACCGAGGCCGTTGCCCTGGAAGGGAAAGTCAGGGCCGGGCGGGAGGAGCGCGCCCGCATCCTCGGCCAGCTGGAGCAGGAAAATCTCCCAGAAAGGGCCGCGGCGGCAGCGGCGGAGGTGCAGTCCCTGCAGGAGGCCATCGCCCTTGCGGAAGAGGGACGCCAGGCTGCTGCCATCCAGCGGCAGGCCCTCCAGGAGCAGATCGGATCTGCCGAGGAGGCTGACCTGCTGCTGCAGAAGACCCTCCGCCTCCTGGAGGGGCTCCGGGGAGGCATGGACGAGATCACCCTCCGCGAGGGCAGGAACCGCAAGATCGTGCGCGGCAAGGACCTCGCCCAGCTCGAAGCCGAGCTCAAGGGCCTGGAGAAGGGCCTGGGGGAGAAGCGGCTGCAGTTGGACGCTGTCACGAGGAGGGTGCAGGACGCGAAGACGCGCCGGACCCTGGCCGAGGAGGCCAAGGGGCGCGTCGCGGGAGTGAAAGGCCAGTGCCCCCTCTGCGGCAACCCGGTCAGCCCGGACCGCAAGGCCCTCCTGATCAGGGAGCGGGACGGGCAGATCAGCAGCCTCCAGGAGGAGGTGGCCCTCGGGCTGCAGGAGGCCGCCCGCATCCAGGGGGAGATCGCCGCCCTGGAGCAGCGCATCGCCGACGGCAGGCTGGAAAGGGAGCGGGTCTTGCACGCCTACCGGGAGATCAAGGAAATGGAGGAGAAGGTCCAGGAGCTCCTCCGGGTGAAGGGGGAGCATGAGGCCAGGGTGAGCCTCCTGCAAGAGCAACTCGCCGGTACCGAGCTGCGGACCCTGCGCCACCAGCGGGAGGACGCCGTGGCCCGGGAGCGCTCCCTGGAGACGGAGCTGCGCGGCCAGCGGCAGCGGCTGGCCGACAAGGAGGCCCTGCTGGCCGACTGCCTGCGCAGGCTGGAGATGCTGGAGCGTTCGCGGGCAGAGCTGCAGCGCGAGGAACGGATCGCCGATGCCCTGGACAAGTTCGGCAAGGCCCTGCGGTCCACCCAGGAGCAGCTGCGCACGACCTTCCTCGGGAACGTCAACCTGCTCATGGCCTCGCTCTGGCGGGAGCTCTACCCCTACGGGGATTTCGCCTCGGCCCGGCTGGGGGTGGAGGAGGGGGACTATGTCCTGCAGCTGCAGCGCGGGGAATGGCAGGATGCTGAAACCGTCTCCGGGGGGGAGCGGAGCCTGGCCTGCCTTTCCCTGAGGATTGCCTTTTCCCTGGCATTCTTGCCCCAACTGAAGTGGCTGATCCTGGACGAGCAGGCGATCTCGGCCCTGGCCCAGGTCATGCGGGAGCGGCTCCCCCAGTTCGCGGAGCAGGTGTTCGTGATCACGCACGATTCTGCCCTGTCGGCGGGGCTGCCGCAGGTGCACCGGCTGGAGCGGGACAAGGGCAGGGGAGAAGCCACTGCAGTCGTGCAGTGAGATCAGCAGGCGGGTCCTGCACAGCGGATACGGCTGCCCGGACGATGCCCCATGGCCTCTGCCACGACTTCAGCAGGAAGCGCGATGCTTTCCATGCGCGTGATAGGTGAGGGTGTCCGAAGCGGAGTAGCGGCTGCCCGTGGGAAGATACTCATCCCTGCCGGGCTGATAGTCCCGCAAGGACGGGGCGTATTCCGCCCTCCGGTGACGGGGGAGATACCCTTCCATGTAGAAGCTGGGTGGGAATGCTTAAGAAGCCGCTCCCCAGAAAGAAAGCATGTTCCACGCCCTCTTCAGGGGAATGGACCGCCTGCGGCCTGCTCCCGCAGCCTGGGCCC
>JACQOD010000080.1 GCA_016202725.1 Candidatus Aenigmatarchaeota archaeon
GCAATCAGGAGTGCAGGAGTTCCCGTCCTCCCCGGGCTCGCAGACCCCATTCCCGCACAGGGGACCGGACGCGCCGCCGCCTCCCGAGGAGCCGCAGTCTGCCGGGCACGAAACAGGATCCTCCCCGGACTCGCAGGCCGCGTTGCCGCAGGAGGAGCCGCCGCCTCCCGCCCCTCCCCCGGAAGAACCGCAATCAGCGGGGCAGGAATTGCTGTCCTCCCCGGACTCGCATGCGCCGTTGCCGCAGAACCCCCCTCCGCCGCCCCCGCTGGACGGGGAGCCGCAATCAGCGGGGCAGGAATTGCTGTCCTCCCCGGACTCGCAGGCGCCGTTCCCGCAGGAAGGTTCCTGCCCGAAGGCAGGTGCAACCAGCAGAACAAACGCGGCCATGAGGGCAAGAACCAGCAACCTCATGTCATCTGTATTTGGTTCGCTCGCTTAAATAGATATCCAGAAAACCGGCATATTACGCCGTTATAGGCAGCTGACCCAAGCGTACCGCAGGATCCGGATACTGCTCTTCTCCTTGCCGCTCTGCCACTGGTTTCGGAGCGCTCCGCTACCGGCCACCGCACCCCAAGCCCTCATAAAGCCGTGCCCCAAGGGGAAGCTATGCACCCGGCGAAGGTCGCGGAGTATTACAGCCGGGGGATGTCCAGCAGCAGCTCCTGGCGCTGGCGCGCGGGCGGGAGGTCGTGGGGGTCAACAGGGACGGGCTCTTCAACACCCGGCCCAACATGGTGGTCTACCCCGACGACATCCGCACCCAGATCCGCCAGGGCGCGGTCGAGTTCCACTGCTCCCTGGAGCGCTGGGCCAACCCCATGCTCCTCCATGCGGAGCAAAGGCAGGGCTTCGACCTCATCCTGGACCTGGACTGCAAACGGGTGGAGCACGGCAAGGCGGCTGCCCTGGTGCTGATCGCCGCCCTTGAGCGGCACGGGATCCAGGGCTACAGCCTGAAGTTCTCCGGCAACCGGGGCTTCCACCTCGGCATTCCTTGGGAGTCCCTCCCGCAGGAGATCGGGGGCCAGCCCACGGCCAGCCTGTTCCCCGAGGTGGCCAGGACCGTGGGCCTCTACCTGCGCGAGGTGGTGCGCCTGCCGCTGGCGCAGGCCCTGCTCCTCCTAGGCTCCGCAGAGCAGCTGGCCGAGCAGGCGGAGAAACCCCTGGACATCGTCCTCGCCGGAGAGGGGATCGACCCCTTCCAGGTCGCGGACATCGACCCGGTCCTAATCTCCCCCCGGCATTTGTTCCGCATGGCCTACTCCCTGAACCGGAAGGCCTACCTGGTTTCCCTTCCGTTGACCAAGGAGCAGCTGACGGGCTTCGCGCCCGAGCAGGCGCTGCCGGAGCGGGTCAGGCCCCGGCTGGGCTACCTCGACCAGGGGAGGCCCGGCGAAGCCAACCTGCTCTTCATGGAAGCATTGGACTGGGCCGCCAGGCAGCGGAAGCAGGAGCGCCGACCGGGTCGCAAGGTGGACTACACCCGCAAGATCCCCGAGCAGCAGTTCCCGCCCTGCATCAAGCTCATCCAGCAGGGCCTGCAGGACGGCCGCAAGCGCGCCTTGTTCATCCTCCAGAACTTCCTCCAGACCATGAAGTGGCCTGCCCAGGACCAGGAAGATTTCTTGAGGGCGTGGAACCAGAAGAACCGTCCGCCCCTGCCGGAGCAGCAGCTCCTGCAATCCCTGCGGTACTCCCAGAACCGCAAACCCTACCCGCCGCCCAACTGCACGGCAGCCTGGTACGTGGACCTCCGGGTCTGCCAGCCGGACCAAATCTGCATCTCGCGCGAGAGCCTCAAGAACCCGGTGAACTACCCCTTCCGCCTGATGAAACGGCAGGAACGGCAAAAACCCCGGAGGCAAGCGCGCCCCAAAGGATCCTCCCCACCAGCGCAGCAGTCCCCGAAGGCATGACGATCTCTGACCTTAGGGATCGTCATAAAGCAACCTCACCGGCTTTACTGGTTCTGGCACGGTTTCAGTCTGCATGGACTCCCCTGACCGTGAAGCGTCCCTGCAACGGGCCCCATTCCTGCTGGGCAACGCATACTGTCTGGCTTTTCACCCTGCCGAAGACCAATTCGACGACGGGGTAGTGGTCTCATTATTTTCTGTCGATTCCTTACGGCCAGAATCGCGCGCCATAGGGGCACTGATAGTCGGTCCGCTCCACCAGCGGAAGCGCTGGCGGCGGGAGAGGAGCCAGCTCCTCAGGCTGCACCACTGGAGGAACGCCAGAACCGGCATCCTGATGCCGTTCGCTCCGGCCCCCATATGACCCCGCCTTCTCGAGACGGTAGGCGATAATGTCCAAGCGCTTCATATGTTCCCGATGCCGGTTATCGCTTTCCGCGAGGTGGGCCACATAAAGACCGATGGCGAACCCAAAGAGCGCATTCCTCAGATAGCCTTTCATGAAAGGTTCTTCGCCGCCGGTTTTAAATCCCTGCGCCATTGTTTCTACATGCTCACCTACGATGCCCTGCGGGGCTTCGCCACGGAGGAGAGGGCCAAGAACGCCTTCGTCCGCCTGCCGGAGGGCTTCCTCGCCCAGGCGCGCGAGTACATCCAGGCGAAGCAGCAGCTGGACAAGCAGGACGAAGTGGCCACGGCCAAGCGGCTGCTGCAGGAGCTGCTCGACGCGCGCGAGCGCAAGCTGCTGGTCGCGGCGTTCTACTTCGTCCGCTCTGGCGTGAAGGTGGACCATCTCCTCCCCGAGGAGAAGGCGCTCTTCGAGCGGGTCTGCGCCCTCCTCCGGGAGTTTCAGGAGGCCCGCACCCTTCCCCCCGCGGGGGACGTGGAGTTCCTCCTGGACACGCCGGCCTTCGTCGGGACCGACCTCCAGACCTACGGCCCCTACAAACCAGGAGACCGGGCCCCCCTGCCGCCCGCCGTTGCAAGCCTGCTGGTCCAGAAGGGCGCGGCCAAGCTGGCGGATGCGCCGGCACCCGCCCCCGGGGAGCAGGCCCCTGCCCCTCCCGCGGGCCGTGCGGCACAGTGAGCCGCCGGTCATCGGTTCCCATTTTCCACTATCCGCAGCCCCGTTTCCCGGCACCCTGGGCTCCCTGCAGGTTTCATACCGACAGGTGGCGACCATGCTGACACACCGCTCCCGCGGGCATGCTTAAATACCCTGCCCCCCTAGTAGAAGGCTATGAAATACCCGAAAACCCTGCGGACCCTCTGCCCCACCTGCCGCAAGCATACCGAGCATACCGTCAAGGTGGTCAGGCAGCACGCGCGCGGCTCCGCGCACCCGAACAGCAAGGCCAACCGGGCCAAGGACCGGCACAAGCGGGGCCATGGCGGCCATGGGAAGTACTCCAAGCCCGCGGTAGGCAAGAAGCCCACGCAGAAGCTGGACCTGAGGTACATCTGCAAGGTGTGCAAGAAGATGCATCCGCGAAAGGGATTCCGGGTCAAGAAGTTCGAGCTGGTGTGACATGGCAAGCAGGTTCATCGTTTTGAAGTGCGAGAAGTGCAAGAACGAGCAGAACGTCTTCGAGAAGCCCGCGACCGTGGTGAGATGCCTGGTCTGCAACGAGGTCCTGGCCGAACCCACCGGGGGCAAGGCCCTGGTCAGGGGAAAGTCCCTCGGGGACGCGCGGTGAGGGCTGGTGGCGGGATGGTCCGCAATTCCCGGCGCGGCCTGGCGCGCGCAGGCGGAGCGCCGCTCCAGGCGACTGCTGCAGGGAAGCATATGGCTCAAGGAGGAAACGCATGAAGAAAGGCGTGCCCCAACCGGGCGAACTGGTGGTCTGCCGGGTGGCCAAGCTCTATCCCAACTCCGCTGCCGTGCAGCTCGTGGAGTACGACCTCCCGGGCATGGTCCATGTGTCTGAGGTGGCCTCCCGCTGGGTGCGGGACATCCGGGAGTTCCTGAAGGAGAACCAGTTCGTGGTCTGCCGCGTGGTCAGAATGGAGGGCACGCAAGCCTTGTTATCCATGAAGCGCGTCCGCCGGGAGGACACGACCAAGGCCCTGAACGAATACAAGCGCGAGAACAAGGCCGAGGCCATCCTGGCCCAGGTGGCGAAGTCCCTGGGCAAGACCCTCGACCAGGCCCTCAAGGAGGTGGGCGGCCTCCTCCAGGAGGAGTTCGGCTCCCTCACCAAGGCCCTGGACATGGCCTACAAGAACCCCGAACTCCTGAAGAAGAAGGGGGTCCCCCCGGCCTGGGCGAAAGCCCTCCAGGAGATGGCCCAGAAACGCTTCGGCGAGAAGACCTACGTCCTGACCGCGGAGCTGGAGCTCTCCTCCTACCAGCCGGACGGCATCCGGACGATCAAGAGCGTCCTCGGCACGGCCCAGCGGGAGGGGCTGGAGGTGCGCTACCTCTCTGCGCCGCGGTACCGCCTGCGGCTGCAGGGGAACGACTTCAAGCGCCTGCGCGCGAGGCTGGAGGAGGTCTGCCAGCAGCTGGTCAGGGACGCCGAGCAGCAGGGCGCGGCCGCCGCGTTCACTGTCCGGGATTAAGGGATCGTCACGAATCAATCGTACGCGTGCAGCGGGACGGGAGGCTTCTTGGCGAAGCTTCCTGGGCGGTGCCAAGAACTGGAAAGGCTACGACCTACGGGGCAGGCGTGAGCTCCACGCCCGTGTGTGTGTAGCTCCTTTGACCGTGCAGGTCCTCTTGCCCCCGATTCCCTTTTTTCTCTTTTTTGAAACCCGATAGCGGGCGTTGAGCAGCTAAACACGTGCCCACGCCCTTATATAATCAGTCGAAGATAACAATTAATGATACGGTGAAAATAGCCCTTTTCACGCTGCTGGTCCTGGCCGCGCTCTCATCAGTTCCGCCCGCGGTGCAGGGACTGGCGGACATCACCCTGTCGCTGAACAAGCCCGCCTATTCCCCGAACGAGCGGATCGAGGCGTATGGGACGCTGCTGGTCGATGCAGCCCCCTCGAGCGGGACAACCGTCACCCTGACGGTGGGAAGCACGAGCTACTCGCTCACCACCGGGAGCGACGGGGCCTTTTATTCGCGGTCAGACCTCTACCCGTCCGCGACGCTGGTCACCGCCCCCTCATCCACGGGATCGTACAACGTGACGGCAACCTATTCCGTAGCAGCCTCGGTTCCCATCACCGTGGTCGCCCAGACCATTGATGCAGTCGTGCTTTCCCCGGACAAGGGGAGCTACTATCCCGGCCAGGCGGTCCTCCTCACCGCCTATGCGTGGAACAGCGGAAACCCGGTCAACGGGAGCCCGGTGAACGTGACGCTCTCCAATTCTTCAGACGGTTCCCCGGTGTCTTCGTTCTCCTGCACGACCGGCGCCGGCGGATCCTGCACCGCCAGCCTGACCGCGCCCGCCAGCCCGGGAAGATACATTTTCCAGTCGACTGACGGGCTCGGCTACGGCATCATGTTCGTCGTCCCCTATGAGGTCAACGTCTTCGTCAAGGATTCCACCCTCACGGCGGACCAGTTCCTCTTCAAGAGAGGCGATGCGGGCTACGTGCAGGTGGTCGTGACCTACAATTCCACCACCCCCACCGGGACGTACAGCGCCTCGGGGCAGATCCTTGACGCCGGGGGGGCGGCAGTGGCGAGCCTTTCCAGCCAGGAGCTCAGCGAGAACAATTCCTACGTGACCAACCTGCCGTTCACGGTCACGAGCAGTTTTTCCACCGGGAACTACCGGGCCCTGGTGAACGTCACCAAATCAGGAGGCAGCAACGCCTCAAAGCACTCCTCCTACTTCGAGGTGCGGGACTGGGTCCTGACCGTTGAAAAGGCGAGCCCCAATTCAGGCTTCGAGTACGGCTACACCGCCTTCCAGAACACCACGGTCTTCTTCAACGCCTTCCCGACCGACAAATCAACCTCGAACACGATTGCCGGCCTCGCGAACAACTTCACCATCACGCTCAAGAACACGCTCGGGGTGAACGTCTCAAACGCGAGCGCCTCCTACAACTCCCCCTGCGCGTGCTACAAGTTCAACCTCACCACCCCCCTGATCGCAGGAACCTACGCCCTTTCCGTGAGCGTGTTCTACAACGAGACCCAGACCGTCGAGAAGACCATCCTGGTCACGAACCTCACCGCCTCCGCCCGCACGACGGACGTGTCGGGGAGCGGGAGGGACGCCTTCGCCCTCGAGCCCATCTACATCAGGCCCTCCCTCGCCAATGCCACGAACGGGAGCTTCGCCCCCTCCGATGCGGAGCTCATATCGGTCGTATTCGAGAACGGGAGCTCCTACAGCTACACGAACGTGTCGAACTGGAGCATGGTGAACATCACCAACGACATCCTCGAATGGTCCTACAATTCCTCGACCCGGATGATCAAGATGGACTCCCCCCGCATGGGCGGCCTGTACTGGGTGCAGATATCCCTGGACAGCCGCAGCTACCTTGCCGAAACCCAGTTCATCCGCAAGCCCTATTTCATCCGGGCCTCCTTCAAGAACTCGAACGACGTCTCCGTGGCCACCGACTACTGGTGGCAATTCAAGACCACCGACACCGTCTATGCCCACCTCTCGATCGTGGAGACGGACGTGAACTCGATCACCAACCTGACCCAGAGCGGGAATGCGAGCGGGGGCGGCATATGGGGGACAGGATCGGCCCCGAAGCTGAACACGAACACGGAGAAAGCAGTCTCGAACGCCACCATCACGATGCGGGTGACGCACGGGGAAACGGGGAAAGGGGAAACCCTCAATTCCACCAGCGGCTGCACCGCAACCAGCACCCAGGGGAAATATATCTGCACCCTCAAGCCTAACTCAACCTCCTGGTCTGCGGGCGATCTCCTGGTGGAATTCACGGTGCGCGGCCAGGACGGGACGACTGACTCGGGGATCGGGGTGTTCGAGGCCCGCTCCTTCTATGTCTACGGCTGGTCCCAGAACTGGCGGAACAGGCCGAATTCCACGGTCACGCTCAACGTCAACGCCTACGTCGCGGGCTCGAACTGGTGGTCCTCGAAGAGCGGGGGCGGCATCAGCGGCACCGCGGCCCTGGAAAAGGTGCTCTATCTCGGGACGGGCGAATTCTGGCTCCGCTCCCCGGTCAAATACGACTACAACACGACGAACATGAACTCCACCTCCCTCTCGAACGGCCAGGGAACCATGAGCCTCCCCTCCTCCCGCGCGCCAAACGCAACCTGGAAAAGCGGGTCCTACATGGCGTTTGTCAAGGTGACGGAAGCCTCCTCGGGAACCGTGGATTACGGCCAGGTCTGGTTTGATATCCGGAACTGGGACGTCTGGGCGCAGCCGGTGGAGATCACGGGCGGGAACATCCAGTACAAGTGGGAGTACAACAACTATGAGAACGCGAGCCTGTACGTGATCATCAACAACGCGGGGGAATGGGGAACCTCGGGATCTTCCCTGGGAGGGGACGTGGTCGTCTCAGTCAAATCTATCAAGAACTACATTTCCTGGCCGCCCGCCGATATGAATTCCTCGTCCTACCGCGCGAACAACATCACGGTGAGCCAGTCGAATTCGTATTTCTGGGGGAACGCCATCAGCGGAACCACCTATGGGAACTACCTCATCAACATCAGCCCGGTCAGCGGGAAATGGGACAGCGGCTACTACAGCCTCATCCTCGACGTGAACGGGACGGAAACGGGCTACGGATGGTTCAGCGCGATCGCCTTCCACGTGAGCACGTCCCCCGTGGACGTGAACGGGTCGTACTCCTATGCCTCCAGGGGGAACGGCCCGCTCTTCTTCCTGATAGAGACGACCAAGAACAACCGGTGGGGAAGCGCCTATGCAGTCTCGGATTACGTGAACTCCACGCTGAAAAGCCTCACCCTCAGGCGATACGACCCGGTCACCTACCAGCAGGTCGAATACTCCTACCCCCGCGACCTGAACGTCTCCTTCCTGAACAATTCCGGCCTGATGACCAACGGGACAGGAACCCTGAACATCAGCCTTGCGAACGCAACCACCTGGCCTTCCGGCTACTACAGCGGGCAGATCGTCATGCACGACAGCAACGGATCCATCGGGACCGGCTGGCTCTGGGTGAGCGTCCAGCCGTTCCGGACCCACTTTGGCCCGCCCAACGCTTACAACAATCCCTCGGTCGGCCTCACCTCGAACCTGTCCGGGGAATTCGGGGTCTATGACCCGAACTGGAACACCTGGACCATCCTGGAGGGCAACTATACCATTGCGGGCATCGTCCACGAGGAGTGGTCCATGGGGGGGCTGACCACCACCCCCATCACCACCTACCAGCCCAACCAGTCCTTCGCCGGGAACACCACCCTGAACGCCTCCGCCCCGTCCGGGGGATGGCCGGGAAGCGGCCCCTGGAAGAACATCCGCCCCACGGTCCGGGATTCGGCGAATGCGACCGACGTCGGCTACATCAATTTCCGCGCCGTCCCCGCCTCGCTCAGCATCGCCATCACGTCCGACTACAATATCCCGTTCACCGCGAACGCCACGATCAACATCACCGTGCGGGACCCGAACAATGCGAGCCTCGGCGCTGCGGTGAACCTCACCTCGATGGAGGAATATGTCTGGAACCCCTCCACCTCCCAATCCGCCTATTACACCTACGGCTTCCGCGTCGGCTCCTGCGCCTCCGGCTCGACAGGCGGCTGCCTGGTCAACAGCACCAACGCAACCGGGGGAGTGAAACCCGTTTCGGTGACGATCATCCCCCCCGCCGCCGGATGGCCGGACGGCTATCACAACCCGACCCCCTATTTCTCCCCCCCGCAAGCGCAGGGCACGTATTCCGTGTGGGACCTGTGCGACTGGAACGCCGGCAGCTGCTCATTCTACTTCAGGGCGTCCGATCCCATCACCGGCTACAGCTACCCGCTCTCCTCAAAAATCGGCGCCACCAGCAACCTGACCATCTACCTGTACTCCCTCCGCTACCTGAACGGGACCACCGCCACCGTGAACGTGACGAACGTCCAGTACGCCATCCAGAACGGGAACTGCTTCTCCGACGCCTGCAGGGTCTATGCGAACATCCCCTTCAACGTCTCCGACTCCCTCGGCACCCCCACCGGGAAGAACAACATCACGGACTGGGGCTATCTCACCCTCTTCCCGCCGAGCGGGGGGTACCAGACAGGGTCCTACTACGTGAAGATCTTCATCCAGTCCGGATCCGAGAATGCCACGATAAAGGACAGTTTCTTCTCGATCATTGACACCAACCCCCCCGCCCTGGCCATCAGCACCCCCGTGCTGGGGACCGTGATAAACACCTCAGTCTCCGGCTCACTGGTGATCAGCGCAACCACGAACGAGAATTCGGTCTGCTCCGCGGAGATATGGAGCTACACGAACTTCCACAATTCTTACTGCGGAAACGTCACCGCCCCCTACTGCAACAGCAGCTACACCGGGGGGTCGTACTATTACTTTTACATCACGGCCTGGTGCTACGCGGGGGCGAACTGCATGACCACCGGAGGGACCACGCACACGTACACGCACGCCCTGTCCGGCCTGGCCAACCAGGACTACGCCGTCCGCTACCAATGCTGGGACTCGGACTGGAATTACGCGACCAATGCAACCGTGTTCACCATCACCGGCTCCTCTGCCCAGTCCAATGCCACGACCAACCTGACCATTCCCGCGGTCACGCTCTCCTACCCAGCGAACGATTCGATCAACACCTCCACCAACATCACCTTCGCCTGGTTTTCCACCGCGAACGCCTCGAACTATACGTTCCAGCTCTCGAACGCCTCATCCTTCTCCCCCCTCCTAAACAGCACGAACACCTCCCTCTTCAAGATCAACATCTCCAACCTCACCGACAACCAGACCTATTACTGGCGCGTCCGGGGCTATAATGGGACGTCGGTGGGGAATTTCTCCCCCGTCTGGCAAGTCACCGTGAACACCTCCTATTCCTCTCCCTCCAACGCTTCCGTCGGAACCGTGGCGCTCTCCTCCCCCCCGGACGCCTCAACCAATTACTCTTCTACCATCACCTTCATCTGGCAATCCGCAACCAATGCCTCGAACTACACGTTCCAGATCTCAAACGCCTCCGACGTTTCCTCCCCCAACTATACCACCAACACCTCCCTCCTGAACGTTACGGTAGCGAACCTCTCCTGGATCACCTATTACTGGCGCGTCCGGGGATTCAACGGGACGGTCTGGGGCAACTGGTCCCCCATCTGGACCCTGATACTCCAGCAGAACGTGAGCGTCGAGGTCGGGAACGTCACCCTCCTCTCCCCCGCGAACGCCTCCACGAACACCTCCAACACCATCGCCTTCACCTGGCAATCGGCCGGGAACGCGACCAACTATACCTTCCAGCTGTCGAATGTTTCCGACTTTGCCACCCTGCGGAACGACTCGAACACCTCGTCCACCAGCATCACCATCGCCGGCCTGGCGAACCAGACCACCTACTACTGGCGGGTGCGGGGCTTCAACGGAAGCTCGGTCGGGATATTCTCCGCTCCCTGGCAATTCATCATAGCGCCCAACTCCGCCCCGGCATGGAGCAGCGCAGGCAAGAATGCGACGGCCGCGGGAAGCGCCGTCCTCTTCTTCTCCTACTGGACCGACGACGCCAACCTTTCCGGCTTCATCTTCTCCACGAACAATACAGGCGCCTGGGTGAACGACTCCTGGGCCTCCTTCACCGGAACCGCGAACTGGTCGAATGTCACCAAGATCCTGAACTCGACCGTGAATATTTCAATCGGCTGGATGATCTATGCAAATGATTCGAGCAATGCCTGGAACACTACCGGCATCCAGTCATTCACCACGACGTGAGCGCATGAACAAAACCCTCCTGGCAATGGCCATCGTCCTGGTCATCCTCCCTGCCCCGGCGCTCGCCTCGCTGGAGATCATCGGCTTCACCTGCAACAACATGGCCCCGACCGCCAACATCGAAACCGGCACGAGCATGAACTGCGAAGCGACCATACAGAATACGGACTCCCAGAACGCCGCCTCGATGACCTCCGCCA
>JACQOD010000085.1 GCA_016202725.1 Candidatus Aenigmatarchaeota archaeon
GGCAATGAGGTACACTACCCGCCGCTACAGCGGCGGGCGTTTGACGCCGGCTAACCCAGGAACGGCCAGCATTCCTGCGGCCGTGATGACCTCCATCTCCACGATCCCAGTTTTGGCGCCGCCATGCAACTGCGGGCCAAGGCCTGCGGGGTTCCGGCGGCGCGGGGAATGCCGGCCGAGGCACGCCGTCAGCACCTCGACCGTACGCGGAGAGGCTTTTACCCCTTGCACTTCCCCGCGCTGCCTGCAGTGTAGATGGCCAGGACCTCGGGGGATGCCAGGGCGCGGTTGAATAGCTCGACTTCGTCAATCGTGCCATTGAACGGGTGACCGGGAATCGGAACATGGTCCCGTCCCACGAAGAGGAGGTCATTGAACAGGAAGCTCCCCGACCAGGAGGCGCTGGCAGCCAGCACGCCGTTGACGTAGAGCTTCTGGACCGCGCCGTCGTACGTGCCGGCGAGGTGCGTCCAGGTGTTCGTGCTGATGGGGGCTGAAATGAGGTGGTTGGCCCCGCCCGTGTCATAGACAGCAAACTCCGCGTTGCCCAGATTGTCCGTCCCCAGCCAGACGTCCCGGTAGCCCGCCGTGTGCACCTTCAGGATTTTCTGGAACCTGCTCAGCGCCTTCGAATAGACCCAGGCGTCCATGGTGAGCCTGCTGTTCGTGATGGAGACTGGGCTCGCCGTGTCCATGAAGTCGTCCACCCCGTCGAAGGAGAATGCCTGCTTGACCTTTCCTGCCCCGAAGGCGGCGCCGTTCCGGAGGGTGCCGTTGTTGCCCCCCGCAATGTCAACGGCGTTCCCGTCGCCGGGCCACCAGCCGAGCATGCCGGGGGGCGGGGGGGTGCAATTCTGCCCGCCAAAGAGCCGGGGAAGGCTGCGCTGCGGCGGGTGGACGAGCGGGAGGTAATCGCCGCCAATCTTGATGCCACCGGTTGAGTTGTGGGGGAGACGGGTGTCGCCCAGCCCATCCCCATTCCTGTCCCTGCCTGTGTAATCGCTCCAGAAGTTTCCTCCTAAAAACGACTCACCGATGCTGTTTGTTCCCGGTGTTTTCGTAATGTTCCACTGGTTTCTGCCCGAGTCCACCGCATTACGCGAATTATTGAAGAAGTTATTGTAGAAGAGATTCTGAGAGGCGGTGATGTCCGCCCCAAAGACAGCATTGTTTTCAATCACGTTGGATACGATTATGTTGTTTTTGGCCTGAGCTGATATGCGAAGACCATAATTATTGGAGGCGATAGTGTTGTGGGAAAGGGTGTTGTTTATAGTGGGAATCCCTGCCGATTCTGCAATGGAGAGACCGACATAGTTGCCTGTCACCCTGTTGGACGTAATGGCGTTGCTGAAGGTATCTGAAATCTGGAAGCCTGACCCCGAGTTGTTGATGGCGCTGTTTCCGGAAAAGGTGTTGTTAAAGGTGTTGTAGCCAAGCACGAACCCTGCAACCAGATTGTCTGCCGTATTGTTGAGAAAGGCGTTAGAATTGGCAGAGAAATATGCATCGAAGCCGCTGCCCAATCGGTCAGTGCCCTTGGCTTTATTGGAAGAAACCACATTAAAGCTCGATCCCTGCAAACTGAAGCCATTAAAAAATGTGGTTCCAGCCTGGATGGCCGTATTGTAGGTGACCGTGTTATAGGAGGAGTCGTAAAGATGGAAGGGGAAAACCACGGTTTCCCCCACATTCAAAGAGACGGTGTTTGCATGTGAGGAGGCGAGCATGATTCCGCGGTTAAAACCGTTGCAGCAAGCATCCCGAACAGTATTGGAAAGGATGGTATTATTGGATGAGGAAGACAAATAAAGAGCGTAGTTCTTATTGTGAGCCGCCGTATTGTTGAAGAGCAGACTGTGCATTGTTGACTCTAGCCTTATGCCGTCTATAAAGTTCTCCACGCGGCAGTTCATAAGAGCAATCCCTCTTCTCCCGACCGCAAGGATTCCTGTGCCATTCTGAGGATCTGGCCCTCTGACAACACGCCCCCGGCAATCCAGGGTAACGTCGTCAGCTGCAATGTGCATGCATGCCGACTGTCCTGAAAGAGGGGGCGTTATGTCTTGATCAAGGACGTAGACTCCAGCACCTGTAAGGTTGCCACAGGAAGGTATGGAGAGGGTTTGCAAGGGGCTTCCATCAGGCGTGCTGCCGACATTCAAGGCAAGACTCACGGTCTGGTCCTGGAGAATAGTGCTCTCAAAAAGGTTTTGCGAACTGCGATTTTCAAATGTGAGGTTGGCAGAAAAACCTAAAAGCGCAAAATTGCCTTGGTTCCTCCCCGTTAGATTAATCTGGAGAACGCCCAAGGAAGGCTCTACTATGAAAATCGTCGGATTTTCTCCCGATGGAAAATAGTAAGAACCCGGTATAGAACTCACGTTTGAGCCGTTCTGGAGTATGCCTGTCGTATTTCCGCTCTCATCGGTTATCAACAAATTGACCGCCCCCGGATCCTGTATCATATAATACCACTTGATGAGAGGCAGATACTGGATGAGCGTCCGGTGAATAAAAACCTCGACATCTTGGACAATTTTTTCGATGGGCGTGGTCTCGGGTGACAGACCCAGCAGGTCTATATTCACCCAGTAGTTCAATTTCCCCGAATACAGGGTCCGTGGCAACCAATCAACAATATTGAAGGGAAAGATCTCTGTAACAAACCCTTCGGTGTTCCAAAAGACATAGTGGGCGCCCGCATTGAATGGCCCATTGAGAAGACAGTCATTGGTAATGCCGCCGCTAAAATTGCATTCTTGAAGGAAGGGAATGGTATCGGGTTTAAAGACGGTCACGTTAACCTTTGCTTTGCTTGCGGCGACAAACTTTTTTGTAGAAAGCACGGTCAGGTAGATAGGGAGTTGCCCCTCGCTTGATTCTGCTTTACAGAGTATTTTATCATTCGAGAGGTTGCCAAGGAGGGTGAAGTCAACAGTAAAGGGCGCATAGCTTATAATATGAAAGCTGCTTGGTTTGCGCACATTTGGTATTTGGTTGCTATTGATTTCGGGCATGAGGACCATGATTTTTTTATTAACTTCACAAAAGATGTCTGCCAGGGAGCGCTTGTAGTAGATCTCATAGTTGCCGTCGCGGAGGTCGAACCATGTGAGATGCACGTTGCCCTGCCGGTCGATGCCGAGGATGTCGGTCTCTTCCCAGGAATTCCCCGGGGAGACCGTGAGACGGAGGTCATCCACCAGCGTGAGGCCGTTTTCGTCCAGCTTGGTGTAGTACATTTCATAGTCGCTATCACGGTAATCGAACCAGGCGATGTGGACGTTCCTCGCAGCGTCCGTGGAGAGCGAGGGGGCCCCTGAGGTGCCAGCGGCGGTGGTGAGCCTGAGGTCGTCCACCAGCGTGGCGCCTGCAGGGTTCAGCTTGGTGTAGTAGATCTCGAAGTTGCCGTCCCGGTTATCCTCCCAGGCCACATGCGGGTTGCCCTGGGCGTCCGGCCAGATGGCCGGGCGGAGGGAACTCGCGCCATGGAAGGTGAGCCTGGTGTCGGGGACCAGGATAGCCCCGTTGGCATTGAGCTTCATATAGTAGATCTCGAAGTTGCCGTCCCGCACGTCCTCCCAGGCGACGTGGAGGGTGTCCTGCGCATCGATGCGCAGGGACGGGTCCCATGACCCGCCTGAGGCGAAGGTCAGCCGGAGGTCGTCCACTAGGGTAAAGCCTGCAGGGTCCAGCTTGGTGTAGTAGAGCTCAGCCATGCCGATGCCCGGGGTGTCCCGGCTGTCCGACCACACGATGTGGACGTTCCCCGCGCTGTCCGCGGCAGGAGAGGCGGAGCCGGAACTCTCACTATTGAAGGTCAGGCGCACGTCATCCACGAGGGTGGCGCCGTTGTTGTCCAGCTTGGTATAGTAGACTTCGGCGTTGCCGTCCCTGTAGTCGGTCCAGGTGATGTGGGGGTTTCCCTGTGTATCGACCGCCATGGCGATCGGCCGGAGCAGCAGGCCTACCGCGTTGCTGGTAATCTGGAGGTCATCCACGAGGGTGAAGCCGCTGTTGTCCAGTTTCGTATAGAAGACCTGGGGGGAGCCTGTCCGCGAGTCCTGCCAAGCGATGTGGGTGTTCCCCCATGGGTCCATCGCCAATGCAGGGTCCCGGGACTCCGCAGGATTGGTGGTGAGGCGGGTGTCTATTCCCCAGCCTGCGGGATCTCCGGCAGCGGGGGCGGCGAGGGATAGGGAGATCAGAACGCCGAGAAGGGTGGTGAGGAGGGGAATGGGAGCGTGGCAGCGGCTCTTGGTACGTCCCTGTGCCCTCCGGAAGCCTTCCCAGACCCCCATAATGCCTCTCTGACAGGAACCATTGGGGAATTGGATTTAAAAGCGCTCCTGGGGGGCCAGGAGCGGTCCACGGCGACCCGATGCCCCTTGGCGTCCAGGGATATGTGGCTCCGTGCGCCGGGTGTCGCGCTGGAACGTTGGCGTACTGTTAGGTCAAGCTCATCAGGTGATCATGCCCCCCCCCCCAGCAGGAGTTGCCGGGCATGGTTCACCGCCCGTTCCACGGGGCGGCCGGACATGCCCGGCAGCGGTGTGCCGCTGTCTTGACCGTACACGTACGGCCGTGTGGCACCGTGAGGCGGCGCAAGCCGGCCTCCCAGGACCGGGAGGCAGACCCGCAGGGACCCCAGTGACGCCCCTTGGCACCCCTTTCAAGGACCGATGCGGTCGCCAATGCTGCCACACGGCCTGCACGCACCATACGCTTATATTCCCCCCCGCCCACAGAATGGTGAGGGGTATGAAGATTCGTTCTTGTCCTGTTTACTGTCTACACCTATCAGTCCAAAATCCACCGTCCTGACGCTGTGCGATGCTGGCGATGGTAACAGACTGCTTGCGCGGTTTGTTGCGGAAGAAGGTCCCCCATCCGGGAGCATTCGCGCACGCGTGGCTCGCGCGCGCCCGCACGCTCCGAAGACTTGCCTTCCCTAGGGGAAGACTTGCGTCAGCCTTCTGCTGTCTTGGCTTCCGGGCCAATCGGGGGGAGGATGGTTCCTTCGCAGTTGGCGACGCCTGCGGAGGAAAGCATGCCATCCTCCTCCCTTCCAGAACAGGAATGCCCGCGGAGGGAAGCATTCTTGTCGCTCTTTCGCCATGGGGTTTCTCGGAGGCATTCATAGCGGTACACCATCGGCCACCCCTCGTGACCGATTCCGGATTCACGGAAAGGCGACTCTTCAGCCGCCGTTCCTGCTGCAACGGCTTCAGCCGGGCTTCGCCCCCTGGATGCCCTGTCCGTCTGGCTGTCCCCAACAGGAGGAGCGCATGGTCGTATCACTGCGGTCAATAAGCGCAGGGCGATGGGTTGACTCCCAAGAAACAGAGGAGCCGCCTTCTCACCCTGCTTGACGCTTGACAAACGCGTGTCCTGCTGCAGGTGTGAGCGATGTACATCTGTGCCAGGCCACAAGGACAAAGCATACCCCCAGGCCGGGCAGCTTTGTCCGCACGATGCAGGCGGTGGCGAAATCCCCTTGGGCCGCCACCGCCTCTACTACGTCTCCCACCGGAGCTTGTCGCTCTGTCGTTGCCGTTCCGCCGCCCCCGTCCCTCTGCCCATTTGGCGTGCATGTGCATGAGCAAAGGGGAATGAACGCATGGGCGGGGGCGGTTTTCTCTGCCGGCGCGGGCAGAGCACGGGGAGGGTGACTGCTGCATCAACCAATGACGGGTGCCTTCTTTCGATGTTGTGGTCGCATAGGTAGAGGAGGCACTCGTGTGGGAACAGGCACTCTCCCCTCCCTTTTGTTGGTTGTAGGTTGCTGGTTTTCTGCAGGCTTGACAGAGGAGATGGTGTAGGTACTCTACTCCCGATGACCCAGTCTGATCTGGAGGGTATTCTGCAGGCTGCAGGGATTCGACAACGGTGGAGTGTGTGGACACACCTTCAAGACAGGGATTGCGGGTGTGTCCCTTTCTCCTCCACATCTGCCGGAAGCGGCAAGAAGGGTCTGCTTCCGTGCATATCCAGCTTGCGGGGTTTCGGATGGGGCCGCGCAGCAAGCGGGGGGGGGTTCCCGGTTGCGCGGCCTTTTCCACGTGGCAGTCCCCACTGCTTGGCTCGTGCCAGCGTGCGGGATGCCCACAACACATCGGCCGGAGTCTCTCTGATCCGACAGAGGGTTCGCGTGTCGCTCCCACAAATGGCCTAAGACGGGACACCCGCTCGTGGGACGCCGTCGGCCTTTTCCGGCCCTTGACCCGCCGTACCCTGTCGACAGTCGCGCGGACGGACAGGAAGCGGATGGTCTTTACTGTGTGGGGCCCGCTCGCCCGATTGAGGTTCGGATGGGCGTTTTTTCCGCTGCCACCCCTGTCCTGATTCAACAGGGGTGGCGGCACTTCTGCCTGCGGCAGGCAGAACTAGGGGGAGGGACCTGCTGCCTGATCACGTGCTTTTGCTCCTCCAACCACTTCCCTTCCTCGGGTTGAGGTGGCCAGCAGGCGCCAGCAAAAGCCCTCTCCCGCTTTCCGGTCACCGCACCATTCGCTGACCTCCAGGCTAGCGGCAGGTGCGAGTGAAATTCCCATCCTGAGGGGATGGAATTGTTGTTGGGGTGCGTCTCGATGGAAGGGACGCACCCCTTTCCCCCCTGCGGCCTCCCCTCTCGGGATTCCCGGAGGCCTTTTTTTTGCTTTGTCATCTTATCGGTATATACTTACGAAGCATGGTCGCAGGAGCGGTTCACCGCTTGAGAAGGCAGGCGCCTGCCGCGTATGCATAGCACTCCGGACGCAGCCGGCGGGCTCATCAGGATGGACCTTCCGCAAGGTGGGCGTGTACCTTGCCGGCAGCCGCCACAGGAACCTTGGCGTCCAGCCTGGCGCGCGGCCTTCCAGCCAAAAAACCCGGCACTCACGCGGGCTGCGTCTCCCAGGGGGGGAGGCTCCAGCGGGCGGACAGGATGCCCTCGCCTCGAGCGTGCGCGCGGGAAGTTCACCCCATGATAGGTTAGCTCCAACATGCCTTTATGTCACAACGTAGCGGTTTCAGTTTTTGGCAGGAAAACCACCGCCATGGCGATGCACTCTTGATGGTGCCTTCTCACCAGCTACGCACCCCACGGAGGTTCACGCGACGACCTTCTCCGGCTCCCCTCTAGCGCTAAAGCACCGGGCCCGGTCGAAGTTCAGCCCCCGCTTGACGAGGTTGATGTGGACGTCCTTTGCCCCGAAGGCCGCGACCAGCCTCTGGGCGGCGTCCTGCGTGTCGAATTCCCTGCAGGAGAAAATGTCGATGAAGACGTAGTTCTGCTCGGGGAACGTGTGGATGCTGATGTGGCTCTCGGCCAGCATGACGAAGCCGCTGATCCCCGGGGTCTGGGCCCACTTGTCCTTCCACCTGACCACGTAAGGGAGCGTCATGCGCGTCATGCCTATCTGTTCGGGCAGGGTGGTGAGCAGGTCGTAGATGAACTGGTAGTCGGTCAATTTCTCAAAATCGCAGTCTCCTGCATCTATGGTCACATGCGGCCCAAAAGTCGGTTGATCCATTTCAGATCTCAAATGCTCTCAATAGAGAAATACTATGGTCTTTGACTAATAAACTTTTCCCCCGGGCAGGGTCCCCGTGGAGGCCTCTACAGAAGCCCTCCTGGCGCCTTCCAGGTTCCCGGGACCTGGCAAACCCCTTGGCGGATTTATCCCCCCGCGACCAAGAGAAAGCATGGCACAGGGAAAGCGCGCGGCGCAAAAGACGGAGGGGGATGTGCTCACCGGCCTGATCTCCTTCTTCGGGGTGAGCGGGAGCGAGAGCGGGGTGCGGAAGTACATCGAGCAGCAGATCCGTCCCTACGTCGACGAGATCAGCGTGGACCGCATGGGCAACCTGGTCGCTCGCAAGCGGGGAAAAGGCCCGAAGGTCATGCTGGCCGCCCACATGGACGAGATCGGCCTCATGGTCAAGCGGATGGAGGAGCGGGGCTTCATCTACTGCACGGCCATCGGGGGGATCGACCCCGCGGCCTTCGTGGGCAACCCTGTCCACCTCGCCGCCCCGAAGGGGAGGATCCACGGCTTTCTCACCACGCACGAGGTCTCCGCCGGGAAGTACATCCAGAAGGTCCCCACCATCGAGGACATCTTCATCGACACCGGCCTGACCCGCACGCAGCTGCAGCAGCGGGGGGTGGAGATCGGGACCTACGTCCACCTGGAGAGCCACACCTGCTGCGAGGGGGAGGGCGGCATCGTCCTGGGCAAGGCCCTGGACAACCGGATCGGCTGCTACATCCTCATCGAGCTGGCCAAGGCCCTCCAGCGGCCGAAGGCGGACGTCTACTTCGTCTTCACGGTCCAGGAGGAGTTCGGCATGTTCGGGGCCCGGACCTCGGCCTTCCAGCTGGATCCGGACTGGGGGATCGCCGTGGACACCACCTACGCCAACGACGTCTTCGCCGATCCCTCGCGCTCGATTGGCAAGGGCCCGGTGATCACCGTCAAGGACGGGGAGTTCATCGCCAACCCCTGCGTGGTGGGGTGGCTCAAGGCCACGGCCCGCAAGCAGAAGATACCCTTCCAGCTGGAAGCCACCGAGAGCGGGACGACCGATGCGTCCACCATCCAGACGGTCCGGGGAGGCGTCCCCACGGGCGCCCTCTCCATCGCCGTCAGGAACATCCACACGACATCAGGATTGGCCCGGATGGGCGACATCCGGGATGCGGTCCGCCTGCTCGCGGCCCTGCTCCGGGACCCCCCGAAGGTCTGCCCGGTGTAGGCCGTGCGGTGGGGGGATCATCTGTAGCGGGCAGAAGGGGCCTTTTCCGGCCTCCCGCCGGTGTGCGCATCTGCCTTGCCCCTGCCCCCTCGCTGGCTGGGGGCGGCCCCATCAAGAAGTGCGCGGTGCAGGCTGAAACCTTCTTAAGCCTGCCACTTTATCATATGTACGATAGGAGGTACTTATGGATGTCCAACAGGCAGCGGAAGACCTGGTCCGCCAGGTGCAGGAGGGCAAGGCCATGGCGGCCTTCGACCAGTACTACGCAGAGGATGTGGTCATGCAGGAGAACGAGCAGCCCCCCGTGGCGGGGAAGGCTGCCAACCGGGAGCGCGAGCTCCAGTTCTTCGGCGGGGTGGAGCAGGTGCACGAGATCCGCGCCGTGCGCTCGGCCTGCCAAGGGGACGTCGCCATGACCGAGTGGGTCTTCGACGTGACCTTCAAGGGCGGAGCCAGGAAGAAGTGGCACCAGGTCGCGGTCCAGCAGTGGAAGGGCGGCAAGGTCGCCAGCGAGAAGTTCTACTACGACACGGGCGCGGCGAAGGCGTAGCGCGCAGGCGCGAGCGTGCGTGGCCCAAGCAATCGTCACCACCAGCGATGAAGGTTGTCCAAGGGGGGATACGTGCCTTGTTCAGGTGCGGGAAGGAGCGACTATTGTTCCCGCGACCCGCCCCTCACCCGCCTGGCGTGGTCCTCCCCGGGAGCCGGATCAGGCCGGCCAGGCGGGAGACCAGGATGGCCACGTACATGACCCCGCCCACGGCCTCCAGGATCGAGAGGGTCCTCGCGAGCGAGCTTGCAGGCACAATGTCGCCGAAGCCCGACGTGGTCAGGGTGACGAAGCTGTAGTACAGGAGATCAGCCCCCGAGAGGACGCCGTCCGGGTTGAGGGCGGCAGCAATGAAGAAGGATCCTGGCCGGACGCTCTCGATGAAGGCGAAACCCGCCCCCCAGGCGAGGCCCATGAGCAAATAGACCGCCACGGCCCCGTACATCCGGTCCAGGGAGACCTCCCCTTCCCGCAGGACGTGCGACAGCACGGTGATGATGACATACGCGTAGAAGGGCACGGCCAGGACCGTGCTGGCGAGCTCCAGCAGGGGCACGCGCACGATGAGGGCGACCCATTCCCCCAGGAGGGCGGGGATGCCGAGGATGCAGGCGATCAGGAAGTGCCGGCGATCGGTGGCCACGGCGTACACCCCCGCGAGCACGATGAGGGAGGCGAAGAGCGTCAGGACTCCCGCGGCCGCGCCCTTCTCGGGGAGGGGGGTGATCACGATCAGCAGGAGGAGGGAGGCCAGCAGGGACTGGGTTCCTCCCTTCCGGATGCGCGACCGGAGCATCCGCAGCCCGGTCGTGCGGGTACGGGCAAGGAGCCGCTGCACCATACCCTTCCTTGGGCGGCGCGGGGTTAAATGGGCACGGGGCTGTACGCCAGCCCCGCCGCGCCAGCGGGGTATTTACTTCCCGCCGCCAAAGGGGGGCATGGACCCGCGGAAGTGGCTCGTGTTCCTGGTGATGGCGGCTGGCCTGCTGGCGGTCACCTGGCTCTTCGTCTGCGAAACCGGCTACCTGCCGGGGTTCGTGTTCCCGTGCGGCTTCCCGTGACGGGCGCAGGCGCCTGCGAGGCGAACCTTAGGCGTGACCGCAAAATTAACTGCCTATTTCCTCGAGCTGGCGGCGAAATCCCATTGCGGATAAGCGAATGCCTGCGGATGCGCAATGGCACCATCTCCTCGTGCGAGGTCTTGAAGACGGTTCACGTTATGCGGTGGTTCGCCCTTATCCTCACTCCCGCACGCACTCCCCGTCCCTGCAGCCCGCGAACCCGTACGCCACGCAGTTATAGGCCTTCTGGACGCAGGCGTTCCTGGCGCAGGAGAATTCGACCAGGGTGGCCCCGTCCGCGCAGTAGTCCTCCCCCGCTGCGCAGGAACCCCGGACCGCCACGGTGATCCCCGCGTCAGAATCCTGGCAGAGCCCCGCCGCGCTCTGGGCGGACGGCGCCAGCAGGGCCCCCGCGGTGACTAACAAGCCTAGGGCGAGAAAGGCCAGGAAGAGGGTGACGGCCGCCTTGTCCTCATGGATCTGATGCTTTCCCATACCACTCCTTGGGGGCGCATCCTCAAATAGCCTGCTCCCGTGGGTAGCGTGAAAGAAAAGAAAAAGAAAGAACAAACCTCTTTAGAACCGGCGCGTGCGCGTTTCCTCGGCGATGCGCCGGGCTTCGAGGGCCTCGCGGCGGGCCTCGGCGGCGTCGCGCCGGGCATCCGCGGATTCCCGCCGTGCCTCCATGGCTTCCCTGCGGGCTTCCACGACTTCCCGGATCGCGCGCTCCAACCGGTCTTCCCGGAGTTCCACGCGGCCTTCCCGGACCTCGACTCGTCGATCAGTCTCCCGTCGGTCGGTTTCCCGCCGGCGGTCCTCTTCTCTTCTGCGTTCGGACATACGTTTCACCTCCTTGACAGGTAGAACAGCAGGAAGGGGCAGCCGGGTGCGACCCGCAGGAGAACGCTTTTTTCCAAACAACGCCGCGGTGAGGATGCCCATCGTGATAAAGATTGCAGTGCAGACCCTCTTAAAGCTTCATGGTAAGGCTGTACTATGTTCTCCTGCACAGGCATAGATGAAAATGCTCCGCAGACCCTCTTAAAGGCCGCGTTTCCGGAAGGGTATCAGTTCCCCGGAACCAGGCGCAAGCGCTGCAGCGTCTCGTAGATGCCCCAGGCTAACATGATGGCCGCAATGCCTATAAAAATATCGGGAAGCAGTATAAGTATGGCATTGTTGGAATCAACATCAAGGATTGTGAAAGACCAGAGCGTCTGCGGCGGCTCGCCCCGAATAGAGGGAACCCGGATTAGGGTAATGGATGTTGTCGAAAAATATGAGTTTCTTGAGTATTCCCCGAATGAGGTAGCCGAAGCATTCGCCATTTCCCTTGCCCAAGTTTTTTCGGCGCTTGCCTACTATTATGAGCACCCGGAGGAGATAAAAGAAGAAATGAGAGCGCATGAAGAATTTATAGAGAAGCTCAGGCATGGACAATAAGATACGGTTTCTAGCTGATGAACATGTGGATGTGCCAGCCGTAAGAAGCCTGAAATTGCGGGGCATGGATATCATATCTGTCGAGGAAGCCGGCTTAAGAAAATGCCGGACGTCAAGATGCTGGAGTTTGCACGCAAAGAGAGCAGGGATATCGTAACGAGAGACAAGGATTTTCTTCGCCTTGCTGCTCAAGGGGAAAGCCACGAAGGCATCATTTTCTTGACCCGATCGCTTCGTGCGGGGGATATCATAAGGGAATTGGAGAAGATAGCGCTTCTCTATGAGCCTCAGGATATTGCGCATTCGGTTTTTTACATTCCTGCAAAGCGCTAATAATTGCCAGGGATCTTCCCCTGCTTTTTGAGCAGCCCCAGCCTCTCCAGGGTCTCGAAAATCCCCCAGGCGTAGATCACGGCCTCGAAGGCGCGGACCAGGTCCCCCTGCCGGAGGAAGTGCCTGCTGTCCGCGAGGTAGGCCCGGACGTTCACGAGTTGCTCCTCCACCCTCCGGTCGGGATGCTTGCCCAGGGGAAGGGCCTCCAGCCGGGTGAGCCACTTCTCGGTCTCCGCCCGGAGGGCGTCCTCAACAGCGGGCATGGGAAGGTTCCTCCCGGAGGCGCTCCCGGGCCGCCCCAGGCGGGCCGTTGTCTGCACCCTGTTTCAGGCCGCGCCTGCGCAGGGGTTCGGGGAGCGGCGCGGCCGCCTCGATGCCGGCCCCGGCGCCGTTGGAGCGACCGCGGACGTGCTCGCTTGCCAGGAAGGCGGCGGCGCGTGCTGGCGTGCCGGAGGGGGCCATACCCTCACCTCCCCCGGGGGCATAAAAAGCTTCCCCGGCAGGGGGCCGTGTGGAATAATTGGCGGCCGCCACCGGTTGCCAAAAAGGCCGTCAGGCGCACTGAAGGCCTTGCGGAGTCGCTGGATGGACGGTCTTTGAAGATCGCTATGGGTCGCTGCACCGCACCCCCTTCCTTTTGGTTCGTCTTTTCCGCTCTCCCTATACCCTGGAGGCCGAGGCCGCACTTCTCCTGCCGGCCGGTCTCGCCAATGGCAACCCACGGCCCCGGCAGGGGGCTTTATTATGCCCCGAACGAAGAAGGATGCATGTGCTGGCAGGATGCGCGCGCCTTCCTTACCCATCCCCGCGCGGCCTTCAAGGCGAAGCAGAAAGCCTCCCTGGAGGAGGCCTTCAAGTACCTGCTCGTCATGGCCATCCCGCTGGCCATCCTCCTGGGCGCGGTGGGGAGCGTGGCTTCCTTCTCCCCGGCAGGATTCGCCGCGCTCGCGGTGGTGAGCTACATCGCCACCGTCCTGTTCATGGTCATCGGCGGCCTGTGGCTCCACCTCTGGGCGTACGTCTTCGGCGCCCGCAAGGGCCTGGAGAAGACCTTGCGCTCGTCGTGGTATGCCGGCACCCCCTCCTACGTGCTGGGCTGGATCCCCGTCGTGAACCTCGCGGCCCTCGCCTGGGAGTTGGTGCTGAACGGCATGGGCCTGCAGGAGCTGCAGGGGATGTCCGCCGGCCGGGCGGCTGCGGCGGTGATCGTGGCCCTTGCGGTGCTGCTGGCCGTGGTGGTCGCCTTCATCGCGGCGATCATCAGCACGATCGGGCTCGGTGGCCTGGCCGGAACCTTCCTTCCAGGAACCTTCTCCTACTAGGAGAGAGGGCGGCATTTAAATTTCTGCCCGGAAAGTCCATTTGTGGACGCCCATGGAGGTGTTCATCAACACGTTGGGAATGCGGATACGCCGGTCGGGAGAGCGCATCGTCCTGCAGGACCGGCGGGCAAAGACCGTGCAGGAAATCCGGCGAACAAGGTGATTGAAACTATGGCAACGATTGGTGAAAACATCAAAAAGGCACGGAATACGCGTAGCTTGACCCAAGACGATTTGGTGAGAAAATCCGGCGTTAAGCACACTGCCCTCACCAAGATTGAAAACAATGTCGTGGTCAAGCCAAGCGTGCAGTCTGTGGCTACGCTTGCTAAAGCACGTGACGTTGCAATAGAAAGATTGGTATAATTAAAAAGAAAATAAGAATATGAATCCAAACAAAGCGTTGTGGGAGAAAGGCGACTTTACCGAGATTGCCGCCTTCATGCGTCA
>JACQOD010000084.1 GCA_016202725.1 Candidatus Aenigmatarchaeota archaeon
ACTTTCTGTGGAAGAGTGTGTATTGAAAAACGACATCATAAGCCTTCTTGGCATGGGAATACACGTTTTTTGTTGCCCACGCATACTGATTTTGAAAACCGATGGCGATTGGCAGTTATGTCCCAAAGCCGTGGTGAGCGTTCATCCCCGGCCGGGACCGCAGGGCCGGACGGCGGGGATGGCCACCGGCCGGAGACCGGTGACATGCCGCCGCGCGTGTTGCGCTGGTTAGGCGGCTTGTTGGCGATGCATGCTGGGTGGCCTCCCTGCCAAAAACTGGAACCGCTGCGACCGACAAGGCAGGTCTGGGCCACACACCTGCATGCCGCTTTTACAGTGGCGGCCCGGGCGGGGGGCTTCGCGCTTCCTGCGCCGGCAATCGCTCCAGCACCAGGAGGGCCATCGCGGCCCGGCCCGCGGGGAGCAGCCGGTCCGCGGCCAGGCGCAGCCGCTCGTGCCAGCGCATGTCCCACGCCCCCCAGCGCGGGCGCACTG
The DNA here is from genome assembly GCA_016202725.1 of Candidatus Aenigmatarchaeota archaeon. Lineage (GTDB taxonomy): Archaea > Aenigmatarchaeota > Aenigmatarchaeia > QMZP01 > QMZP01 > JACQOD01. The sequence continues at coordinate 496 of JACQOD010000084.1, forward strand.
CCGAGAACAGGCCGGCGCGCGCCAGTACCCGGCAGGCGGGGAAGAGGGCCTCCGCCTCCCGGAGGGTGAACAGCCTGAGGCGGGCGCGCCTCCCGTGCGATGACAACACCCGTTCCCGCTGTCCGCGGGCGTCGCGGGGCGTGGCGAACGACAAGAGCAACCGCCCGCCGGGCTGCAGGATGCGGACCAGCTCTGCTGGGAGAGCGGGGGCGAGGTTGAGTACGGAGAAGAGGCAGAGCACGGTGTCCGCGCTTGCATCCCGGAAGGGCAGGCGCTCGTCGCCCTGGACCAGCATTCCCCGCCCGCGGGCCTGCAGGAGCATGCCGCGCGCCACGTCCATGCCCGCCCATCCCGGGCGGAGATGGGTCCCGGTGCCGCAGCCGATGTCGATGACGGTCCCTCCGGCGTAGCGGGCCAGCAGGGCCCGCTCCCGCCTGCGGAGATGGGCGGCCCAGGGACCGGCATGGCGCTCGTCGTAGGAGGGTGCAGCGGCCTCATAGAAGGCGCGGGCTTCGCCTGGCATACCAGACCTGGGCGGGAGGGTTTTTGTTCCTGACGGTCCTCGGGTTGCGAGCATCTGCGACCTCATCCTCTCCCGAGAACGGCCTTCCACATCCCACCTCCGCACCTTTACATTGGTGAGTTGGTGAGCGCTCATCCCCCGGGCCCCGCCGGGAATAGCGCCTTTGGTTAGCTGGTTGGGTTGCGCGCCCAGTGCTCCTGCCGGCAGGGCATTGACTCTGGGGAATATGCACAGCGCGGCAATGCATCCTCCGGCTGCAGCCGGGAGGAATGCGTGCTGCATGCTTTTAAAAAGCGCCCCTGCAAGAGGGGAATATGATCGACCAGCAGCTCAAGCAGAAGGTCATGGCCGAACGCCTGCAGAAATACGAGCGCATGGGCTACCGCTTCGTGGGGCCGCGCAAGCATTCCGCGATCAAGGTCTGCGCCTGGTGCAAGACCTCCCTGCGGGGGGAGGGGAGCTGCTACAAGCAGAAATTCTATGGCATCGAATCCGGGCAGTGCCTGCAGATGACCCCCACCTTCTTCGCCTGCTCGGAGAACTGCCTCTTCTGCTGGCGGCCGCTGCGGTATGCCCTCCCGAAGGACCAGGCGTGGGATTCCCCGAAGGATATCATGGACGACGCGATCGCCGCGCAGCGCTCCCTCCTGACCGGTTTCAAGGGCAACCCCGCCACGCCCCTGCTGCGCTTCCAGCGGGCGCAGGATCCCAGGCACGTGGCGATCTCCCTCTCGGGGGAGCCCACGCTCTATCCGCAGATCGGAGACCTTATCGCGGACATCAAGGGCAGGGACATGACGGCCTTCCTGGTCACCAACGGGACCCTGCCTGAGCGGCTGCAGGCGCTGCTGGACAAGGGGCAGCAGCCCACCCAACTCTACATCACGTTGGCGGCGCCTGACCCCGCAACCCTCAAAAAAACCGCGCTCCCCATCTTCCCCGACAGCTGGGAGCGTCTCCAGCACTCCCTGGGCATGCTCCGCCAGTTTGAGCGGAGCGTGATCCGCCTGACCCTGGCGAAGGGATTGAATTTCCACGATCCGGAGGGCTATGCGGCCCTGGCGGACCAGGCGGGAGCGGACTTCCTGGAATGCAAGGCATTCATGTCCGTGGGCGGGGCGAGGGACCGCCTCCCCTACCAGGACATGCCCCTCTTTCCGGAGATCCAGGAGTTCGCGCGCACGATCGAGCGCGCGTCCAACTACCGGATCGTGGACGAGAAGGCCGATTCCCGCGTGGTCCTGCTGGCGAACCAGTCCTCAAGCCCGCCCCGGCTGTTGTTCTCTGAGTAGCGGCGGGAAGAGATTTCCCTGCCAGGCGCGTTGTGCGTGTTCAGCTGCACAACGCATGCTATCGTTTTCCAACAAGGATGAAATCAGCGTCAAGAGGGCCTGCGGCGGGCAATGAGCTGCACGCATGCGGTGCGTTTGCCGGCACGCTTCAGGTGTAGAGCGGCAGCGGTCCCGCACCGCCCGGCGCGGCCATGGAGGCGATGACGAAGAGCGCGGCAACCGCCACCGCGATGACGGTCACGACGATGACCGGGAGGAGGAGGAACAGCAGCGCGCGCAGCTTGCTCACCTCGTGCAGGCGGGAGAGGCCCCAGATCTCGATGATGAGGGACCACAGGGAGACCAGGAGGGAGACGGTCCACCCCAGCCACCAGGGCAGGGCGAAGAACAGCCAGCCGAGGAACAGGGTGGGGAGCGAGCCGTAGGCGATTGCGTTGAAGGTCCGGGGGAAGCCGCGCTTGCCGCCCAGCCGGACCGCGAAGACGTGGGTGAGGCCGCTGATGGCGAACACCCCCACGATCATGAGGGGGAACAGCAGGAGCGTGAACAGGCTGAGGAAGCCCGCCATGGCCCCCGATCCCGGCGGCAGGGTCGCCAGGATGGAGTTGAGGTAGAGCGGAAAGCTGACATAGCTGAGGGCCGCATAGACGAGCGCGCCCACGAGGAAGAGCTTCAGCGCCGGGCGGATGGTGGTTTCCTGCTTGATCCCATCGAAGAACGCGGCGGGGGAGGAGAAGAGGAGCTGGATCCGTTCTTTCCAGGAGAGGGCCATGCTACTTCTTCGGGCGGAGGCTTATAACCTTCTTTCCCCGTTCCTGGGGAATGACCTGCAGCTTCCCCCGCAGGGACGGGAATGTCCGCCCGCGGAGCTCGTACAGCAGGATGGCCAGGACCGCCACTTCGGAGTGCGGCTGGGTGGAAACCGCGAGGTTCCAGTCTGCCCGCTGGTAGATCTCGGGCGGGACCTTCTCCCCGCCGACCACCACCAAAAGGGAGCGGGCCTTCCTGAGGGCGGGCAGGGCCTGCTGGAACGGCAGTCCATACACGGAGAGGTGGGCGACCTTGCCCTTCCACTCCCGCAGGAGGGAGCCTGGCGATTCCAGGTGCTGGACCCGGAAGGAGCCGCCCCAGCGCTCGGCCGCCTTCTCCAGGGAGCGCTCAAGCTGCTGGTCCCGCTGGCCGGTGTAGTAGCCCTCCCTCGCCCCGAGGGCCCGGGCGGCCAGGAAGACGTGCGTGGTGAGCCGCTGGTCGCGGACCAGCCGGTGGCCGAGGCGGAGGATGGTGATCGCCATGGAGAAGGCTGGGACTGGGGGCTTAAGTAGGTGGTGCTTGTGCCAGCGTTCCTACGTCACATCCTTCCAGGCCCACATCCCTTGTGCCGGCAAGGGTAAGGCGTGACCGCAACATAAACTGTTTATTTCCCCGAGCTGGCGGCGAAATCCCATTGCGGATAAGCGAATGCCTGCGGATGCGCAATGGCATCATCTCCTCGTCCGAGGTCTTGAAGACGGTTC
>JACQOD010000082.1 GCA_016202725.1 Candidatus Aenigmatarchaeota archaeon
CCTCCATCACCTGGCGCCTCGGGGACCTGAAGGCCAACCAGACCGTCCCCCTGGCCTACACGTTCAACCCCCCCAACCTCTCCCCGGCCATCCACCTTGCGGGGCCGGCCCGTGTCGGGCATGCAGGAGGCGATTTCGACGAGCCGCGCGCCTGGGCGATTGCAGCGGATGCCGTCTTCGACTACTACGTCAAGTGGCGATTCGACTGGAACCACACCACCTCCATCACCGACCCCCTGACGCTGTGCACCAACGAAACCTACAACCTCTCCACCGTGTTCATGGATCTCGCCGACGACACTGAGACGAACGATCTGCGCGCCCGTCTCCAGATTAAACCCGAGGGGGACGCTATCTTCACGCAGCTCCCTTACGCCGGCTGGGGGTACTGGCAGGGCGGGAGGAACAATCAGACCATCCCGGACAGCGAATTGGGGACAGCCAACAACGACTGCCAGAACAACCTGGAAGACCACTGCTATGTCCAGAATCATACCATCAGCCTCGTTGGCGCACTTAACCGCACCTACACGCTCCAGTTCCGCATCAACGTCTCTGCCAACCAAATGCGCGACAACAGCGACCTCATCCAAACGCGAGTGATAAACTGCTCCAACGTGAACCTCGTCCGGGATATCAAGGTCTCCTCCCCGTCAGGCGAGGACGGAACGGTCATTCGCGGCCATATGGCGCTGGTTGCCGTCCCCATCGCCAACTACAACCGGACGGACTGGCTCTCGGGCAACGTGACCGTGACCATCCTGAACGGCACCGAGGAAGTCGGATGGTTCTTCTGGGACAACAGGACCCAGAACTTCACCCTCCCGAACAGGGGAGAGCTCCCCCCCTACCCGGAACAGGTTTTGCTGTACCGTTTCGAGGTCCCGGAGAGCGCCAGCGATGACACCTACACCATCCAGGCATTCATTGACCACAACGGCTCTTCTTCGGTTGATCACGTGCTGACAAAGTCCTTCGCGCTGCAGGACTCCGGGGACGGCACGAAGGAGCCCGTCATCATCTACACCGCCGCCCCTAACGTTCCCACCTGCGACGGGGGTTCCGGGCCCAGCGGCCAGCACTTCAGGGTCAACGTCTGCAACTATGGGGACTACAATCTGACCGTGAACGTCACCGTCGCTCCCTCCAGCCTCTCCACGACCGACGCCCCGGGGGTGATAGAGGGGCAGCCCCCAAACATTTCAACCACCGACGATATCCAGTGGCACAATCGCCCGCTGAACACCTCCACTTGTTTCATGTCCGCCTTCTTCATCCGCGGCTCCGACGACATCGTTCCCGCCAGCTTTACGACCGAGGTGGTCTGGGTAGACCCGGTCACGGGCGCGCAAAAGTTCATCTCCAAGAAGGATCTCACTGACGTGTGCGGCGGCGGGATCAACTCGGTCCACAGCGGCAGCACCAACCCGGTCATGGATGTCCTTGAAGCCAGTCCCGACTCTGAACTCGACGTCAACCTGTTTGAGAGGACAGGGGCAGGGACGACAACAGGCCTCGTCTACATGGCCGAGCTTCGCATCCCCGCAGGCTTCAATGTCACTGCAGCCAACTTCACCCTCTCGCCTGATACCGGCTACCCAATCGGCTCCCCCTTTGAGGGGTTTGACGTTCGCTGGACATTTTCCCCCACCCCCCTCTCGGTCATCGGGCTCAACTCCACCACCCTACTGTCCGGAATCAATCTCACCACAGAGAACATAGGCAACATCACCCCTGGTGGGAAGGTGTTTTACCACAGAGTGGCCGGCTATTCAGGCCAAAACAAGGGCCAGTGGTGGACTAAGCAGAGAGTGACCGTCAACCTGAAGGGTCCCTGGCTGAAGACCGACCGCTACTACAACAACACCCCCACCTCCTACGCTCCGGGCATGCCCTCCACCTTCGCCTGCGGCGTGATGAACGTCTCCCTGCAGGTGTTCAACAAGGGCAACGCCCCCGCCCTCGCCTTCAACATCACGGACGACAAGCGGAACATCAGCGTGACCCACAAGCGCGATCTCACGTTCCAGGACATCAACGCCTCCGACCTCGTGGCGTCCCAGATCCTCGGTAGCGAGCGGGTGGTCTTCGGGACCGACAACATCAACCTCTCCGGCCCCTACGGCAGGCTGGACGGCATCCGCTTCTACAACTACACCCTGAACGCGAGCTACCAGACGAACGGCACCTTCCGCTTCCAAGCGTACGCCCGCAACGCCACCATACCCTTCAACGACCAGCCGTACGACCTCTTCGTCGCCTGCGGCGCGTCCCCGTCCATCGGCTTCCCCGCGGCCACCCCCTCCCCCCCGACGGCCGGGACGGTTTTCAACGTGAGCGCCGTTATCACCAACGCCGGACCCGGCAACGCGACGGACGTGTTCTCGCAGATCAACTTCACCGGCGGCTTCAACATCACGAACGCCACCTACAACTACAGCAACGACACCTACGTCGGCACGCTCGGCCTGGAGAGCAGAACCGTGACCTGGGTCGTCAACGGGTCCAACGTGACCGCCGGGTCCTACACCTTCTGCATCAACGCGACGGCGTGGGAGAACCTCACCTCTGCCTCGGCCTGCAGCATGATCAACCTGTCCGCTCCGACAGTGGTGGTGGAGATGGATTCGCCAGCGGCCGTGTCGGCGGAGTGGGGCAACACCACGGGGGGCTGGGGGTTCAACTGGACGTTCAACGTGACGGTGGGGTCTACCCATACGGAGAACGTCACGGTAAGGACATGGATCAGCAAGGACGGCGGCACCACGTACCCCACCCTGCTCGGCGAGCGGAACTACACCCCCTCCAGCGGGAGGGTGAACTATACATTCAGCTGGGACCCCTATTGCGGGGACATTTCCAACCCGCTGTCGAAGATCAAGTTCAACAACACGGTGAACTCCAACTCCTCTGAACTCTCCTTCACGGTCACCAAAGAGAACACCAATTTCGACCTCTACTTCGGCAACCGCTCCGTCGCCAACCGGACCGCATCCGAAACCGATCTCCTAACGGTCAGGGTCATGGACAAGAACGGCTCTATCGCCGGCCTGCTGAACGTCACCTTCTCCATCACAACCGACGGGAAAAGCTACGATTCGGGATTCAAGAACGAGACCAACGCCACCGGACAGGCTAACTACTACTTCAACCCCTCCTGCTCCTCCCCCCTCTATGCGGCCCGCAACCAGACGGTGAAATTCGAGATCGCTTCCGATACCTGCTACCAGGACAACGCGACCCCGTCCAACCTCTTCAACATCACCATCATGGGCCAGCTCAACCTGTCCATCACCTCCCCGGACGGGTCGGAGAACTACTCGCAGGAGGAGACCATTCCCCTGCTGGGCGCGGCGTTCGACGACTGCGCCCTGCCGATTGCTCCAACAGTGCGCTACTTCCTCAACTACACGAACTCCTCCGGTGCCCAGGGCTTGCAGTGCCTGCCGGTCGCGACGGTCGGCGCGAACGCATTCCAGTGCAACTACCTCAGCAACATCTCCACCCCATCGACGTGGTACAACGTCAGCATGGGAGGGAACCTCTCCTACCACTGGGACAACGGCACCATTCGGAACGGCTCAGCAGGCCTCTTCTTCCTCGATCCCATCCGCCGCCTTGTCAACCAGTCTGTCACCCCCTCTTCCGCTCCCTACACCACGTCCAACTGGAACTTCTCTGTCGTCGCATCATCAGGCAACAACGACAACCTCACCCTTCACCTCTACCTCAAGAAGGCGGGAGAATCGTTCAACGAGTGCCTCTATCCCACCTGCCAGAACAGCACCGTCGTGGACTGCGTCGGCCCCCAGTGCGTTAACCAGGTCGTAATCTGGGAGCGGAACTTCTCCTCCACCGACATCAGCACTTGGTTCTACCAGGTCCAGATGGTCTACAACTCTTCTGGCACCGTCGTCACTCAGACCGGGGGCACTGACAGCTTCGTCGTGCAGGACATCTCCACTTCCCCCTACTTCATCACCCTTGACAACTTCGCCCGTTCCCCCACCTCAGCAGGCTGGGGCTTCAACTTCACCTTCAACATCACGGCCAGCTCCAATTCCACCACCAACGCGAGCATCATGCTCTGGCGCAGCCAGACGGGCAGCGAGCCATTCACCCTTGTCGAAAACAGAACTCAAAACTTCACCACCAAGACTGACGTCAATCTCTCCTTCGACGCCACGCCAGGGGACACGGACGCCAACTCCGGCACGAAGACTTGGTACTTCAAGTTCAACGCTTCGGACCAGAACGC
>JACQOD010000081.1 GCA_016202725.1 Candidatus Aenigmatarchaeota archaeon
CTTCCCCTGCAGCCCACATACCCGCCATGCACAAGACCACAACCGTGCTCCTCGTCCTCGTTGCCGCCGCTGCCGCAGGCGCCGCGTCCCTCCCGCTCGCCCGCCTGCTGGTCTCCCGCCCGGCCGCCCCCATCCAGCAGGAGGATCCCCTGTCCTTCGGGTCCCTCTCCAAGGGCATGGTGCTCTCTGCGGCCACCATGCTCCTGCTGGACGCCGTCCATTCCTCGATCCTGATGGACCCCGAGGACGGCTCCATCGCCATCGTGAGCGACTCCCAGCTCTGCATCATCCAGCCGGTCGATGGCAAGACCGCCGTCACCATCGGCCCGCGCCCCCCGACCATCCGCGTCCCGGGCTTCGCCCCCGGGGAGGACGCCAGCCCCCGTCCCCCATCAACCCCGGGGCTGATCGGGGGGGAGGACGAGCAGATTGAACTCCGGAAGGACCCGGGCCCGCACCTCCCCCCCTGGGCGGACGCGTCCCGGGGGAAAGCACCGCCCGCCGGCACCCTCCAACCCTGATCCCCGGAAAACCCCTGGAGAAAACCATGCTTCCCGCACCCTGCCCCCTCACCCGGCTCGTGGATGCCGACCAGGTCGATTTCAATGATCCGTGCATCCAGATCCACCTGGATTGCTGCCTCCACTGCCGGGAGGCGTGGCTGGTCCTCCGGGACGGCCCCGCTTTCAGCGTGTTCTCGGGAGGGCGCCGCAGGCCACCCCGCCCGCTTCCAGGGAAGCGGAGGCCCCCGCGAGCCCCCCGCCAGGCGCGCAGGCCATGACCGTGCTCACTCTCCTGGCAGCCTTCGCCCTGCTCGCCTCCCTCCTCGCGGGGGCAGGGCTGTGCGTTGCGGAGTGGCGGACCCCTCCCCGAAGCGCATCCCCCAGCCAGGTGCGGGCCCGCTCCCGGCTGCTCGCGCTCTCCATCGCCCTCTTCCTTGCGGGGGCGCTCCTCTCCCAGTTCGCCCAGGAGGGCTGAACGTTCCTTCCCCACAAACCACCAGAAAGCATGACCACTGACACCCTTCCCCAGACTGCCGAGGGTTTCCTCACCTCTGGGCTCGGGGGCGCAACCCCACAAGGAGAAAAGCCATGAGACTGTTCGAGATGAATCCCCGGCCGACGCGTGCCGGCCGCTTCCCCCTCATCTACGGCGCCTTCGACACTCCCCGGACCTTCGAACGCTCCATCTTCCTCCCGAACAGGCCGTTTTGGGAATTCTTCCCCCTCAAGGAGGGGTGGAAACATTTCCTCGTGGTGGGGGGGTTGACGGTGGCGAGTCCTTTCCAGGCGTATTTTTGCGGGGATGACGAACACCCCTTTGTCACCCCCTTGGAGGCGGAACCGTTCCATGCGTTCCTGCGGAGCGGCGGCAACCCCAATGCCTTCTACAACTCCCTCAAGCCGGGGCTCATCAGCCGTCTGGAAAGGAAGCACGGGGTAAAGGCCCGCCGGCAGGGAGACTTCTGGGCAGTCAGGATCCCCTCCCTGCGGGAACTCAGCACCATCATCCCTGGGTTCTCCAAGAGCGCCATAAAGACCGCTGCTGCCGAACCTGTCCTGGACACTCCCCACACCGTCACCGGCAAGGTCCTGCCTCTTTTTTTGTTCTTTGCCGACCCCGTCGCCTGCCTCGCCGAGGGCAGGCTGGAGATTCCCGGTCGCAAGCCGCTCGTCCTGCGGGGTCCCCACCTGCTGATGCGGAGCCTGCATCTCAAGGACGGCGGAGCTGACTGACTGCGGCCCCTGCCGCAGCAGCACGCCATGCAGGGGCCGGTTCCTCCGGGGGCCGGCCCTTCCCGCTGCGGAGCCTACCACTCGCGCAGGCTCCAGCCAGAACACTCAATCACCCTCCCATAGGAAGGACACCCGACCAATGACCGAACTCACTGAACTCGACAGGAACGTGCACATCCTCGGACTGCAGGTCAAGAGCATCCTCGTCCTGGGAGGAACGTTTCTGTTCTGGCTGCTTTTCGAACTCCTCTTTCCCGGATTCTTTACCTTCCCTCGGTGGGTCATCACCGAGGACATCTGGGCATCAGTGACACAATTCTGGCCGCTTTTTGCCTGGGGAGGGCTGATGGCACTGGTAAGCTGTCTTGGCATTGTGGATTTCATCCGGGCAGGGAAAACACTGGCGACTGGTTCGCTTACCAGTGGGTTGGCTGGCGTATGGGAAGAGGTTGGTTACCGAGGAATTTTCATCTTCATGGGCATGCTCGCCCTCCTTTTTTCCAACTGGACATTCAAACTCATCATTCTTGGAGGACTGATCGTTCTGGCCATAGCGGCTTTTTCCATTATGAAACAAGCCATTCTGAGAATCCTCGGAGCGCTCTTCTTCCTTGCAGGGGCCCTGAGATGAACATCGCTCGCGTGTACTGCCTAACTGGCGGCTTGCCCTGAGGGCTTGGCCGCGGCTAGATCGCACCGCTCCGGCCTCCTGAGCAGATGCCGGAGCCACCTACCACCGTTCCTGGAAAACCCAAGAAGAATGGAGACAGTCAATGAACGCAAAAGAAAACGCACTGGAAAAGGCAGTGCAGCTCGCGGAGCCGCCGCCCGAAAGGAAGGCGCTCTCCGGCCACATCGCAGCGATCGGTCGCGAGATCGACGCGCTGGAGCGCAAGAGGATCGGCCTCCTCCCCATCGAGGCCGATGCGCGGAAGGCGGTCAGCAGGAGGATCACCGTCCTGGGCAAGGAGCGGGAGGGACTCCAGCAGGAGATAAAGAAGCTCAGGGAATCTCCCCCCTGCAAGAGGCTCAGCCTGGAACCCCTCGGGTGGAGGGACGAACAGGGCCGCCCGCGGCTCGTCCTCTTCCGGCCGGATCGCCCCACCTTCACGCTGGGGGGTGGGAAGTGGTTCCTGAGAATGGGCCTCGCTTGGGGTATGTTCATGTGCTGCTTCACATGGGGTCTCTTCACCATGCTCCAACTCGCCGCAATCATTTGGGCGATGGTCATTGGTGTCCTTGTACCGATGCTTGGAATGGTCGCCATCGACGCCGTCCCCATTTTCCGGAGCCTGCGAGCGTTGCCCAAGCGGTTGCGGGCATGCTACGCCGACGTGATCCCGCACCTGCGACAGTTTGATCTGTCGGTCGAGCGCATCACGACCCGCTTCACCGGGGTGATCCCCCCCGCAACCAGGGAGCGGATCGGGAA
>JACQOD010000083.1 GCA_016202725.1 Candidatus Aenigmatarchaeota archaeon
CACTGCTGCAGGGCCACGCGCAGGAAGTCCCAGGCAATCCGCATCCGCACCAGCATAGCCCCTGGCTTCAGGTCGCATCGGCTGCCCAGTTCCCGATGCGATTCCCCTGCGAGCCTCGCCTCCGCGGCGGCGCGCATCTCGGGGACCAGCGCATACAGCGCCGCCCGCACCCGAAGGACCTCATCCTCCTGTTCTGCCGGGAGGGTGGGATCGCCGTCCGGACGCGCCGGCTCCTCCTCCCAGGAGGAAGGAAGGGGTTTTCTCGCGATGGTTCTCCAGTAGTCCCGGATCGCCCAGTCATAGGTCTGCAACAGGTAGCCCGGGGCCCGCGGATGCTCCAGGTCCATCCGCCCCTGCCGATAGGCGGCGAACACCTTCAGCGAAGCCGCCTGGTACGCATCCTCTGCATCATCTTCCCGGAGCCCATAGCGCTCGCGTCCCATGGCCACAAGCCGCGGCCGCCAGCGCTCGATGAAATCCCCGAACGCCTGCTCGTCCATGCTACCCCAGCCCTTCCCGCAGGTCGGCCAGGATGTCCTGGGGGGACCGGGAGGTTACGACCGCCGAGGACACCAGCACGCCCTGCAGGCCCAGCTCCCGGGCAGCGCGCGCGTCCTCGCCCGAGGCTATTCCTGCTCCGCAGAGCGGGATGGTCTTCCTAGCCACGACCCGGGCGAATGCTTGCAGGGCCTCCGGTCTCGCGGCAGAAACCGGGATCCGCTTGCCGATGAGTTCCGGGTCCTCGAAGGCGAGGTAGGTCGGGCGGAGCCGGGAGATTTCCACGGCGCGCGCCAGATTGTCCACGCAGACCAGGGTCTCCAGGCCCGCGAGTTTGCACCGTTCGACGGCAAAGGCCAGCGCCGCGGGCTCCAAGGGCTTCTCGGCATGGTTGAGCAGGCTCCCGGCCGCGCCCGCGGCCTTGACGCTCTCCGCGAGGATGCTGCCCGTGCGGGCTCCGGGCAGGAGGGGATCCACGTGCTGGGCGAACACCCGCATCCCCCGCTGGGCCAGCGGGGCGAGGTCAGCGGCCTGCGCCGCCACGATGGCCTCGGGGATGGACCGCTGGATGGCCTCCGCGAGGAGCAGGGCGTTCGCGCCCATGGCCTGGGGGTAAGCCTTGAAGTTCACTACTAGGATGCCGCGCATGCGTCCTTCTTCGTGCGAAAGCATAAATGCGGGTCAGGCACCGGCCCAGCCGGGGAATCTGGCGCTCATCACACCGCGCATGCGGCATGAACGGGGACGGTCTGTCTCTTCCCTGGCCTCTTCCGCGCCAGCGCGGAACGCCCAAGACAGGAGGCTCCCTCTTGCCTTACTGAGGTGCGGCGCTATGGCCGGCGCAGTGTTCCTCCAGAACCGAGCAGCGTGATGCGGCCGGTGCATGGCGCTTCGATCGCCTCAAACTCCGCTGGGTTGCTGATCGTCCGCATCGCGGCGAAGCCGCGGATGCGCGTGCCGGGAAAGGCTTCCTGCAGGCGGCTTGCGGCGCCGAGCATAGTCGCGCCGCGGGTGACGACATCGTCCACCAGCAAGATGTCACGCGGCTCCGCCAAGTCCCGCTGGACGCGCAGCGTGCGGTAGTGGTCCGCCGCCTTCGGCCGCTTGGCTGCTGCCGAGGTGGCCGCCTTGGGCAGCGCCTCGGTTCGTACGAGACAGGGCGTCACCTGCCCCGCGAGGCCTTCGGCCAGCAGGGTGCGTGCCAGGTTCAGCGGCACCCAGAGCGTGCCCTCCCTGGTGAGGGCGCTGCTGGGCACGGGAACAAGCGTCACCTCGGGCCCGAAACAATCGCGGAAGGGCAGACTCCCCAGGCGCGCGCGGATCCGCTGCGCCACCCACTGGGAGAAGGGAACCGGCGGCGTGTCCACGTGCCATTCCAGCTTGAGCGCGCGATTCCAGTCCTTGGAGCGCTTCTGGTCATCGGTCTGCGGGCGCGGGGTGTAGCTGAGCAGGGCCCCGAACGGGAGTTCAGAGAGCAAGATCAATCACCCGGGACCCGGAAGTCGGCAAGACCTCAATCACCTCCTCCGGATGTGCAGGGGACAGGACGATGGCGCCGTACTCCCGCATCTTGGCAGGCCAGGCCAATGATCGGTTCTCGGCAACCCCTTCCAGGATGAACAGCGGCCGTCCCAGCCGCAGCGCCTCCCATCCCTGGTGGAGCGATCCGCTCGACTCGCCCGCCTCGACGATGATCGTGACGTGGGAGATCAGCGCCATGGTGCGGTTGCGCATCGGGAAGTTCCACTTGCGCACGCGCTCCCCCGGCGGGAACTGTGACAGCACCAGGTACTCCCGCATGAGCCGTTCCTGCAATTGGCGGTTGCTGGCAGGATAGACCTGGTCTAAGGGGGTTCCGAGCACAGCGATGGTCTTTCCCCCGGCGGCAAGCGCGGCTTCATGCGCAGCGGTGTCGATGCCCTCGGCGAGGCCGCTGACGACCACGACCCCGTGCTCCACCAGGAAGCCCGCCAGGGCGCGGGCGTGGTTAAGCCCGGCGGGGCTGGCGCGCCGCGAGCCCACGAGGGCGACCCGCGGCCCGCTGTCCAACACCGCGGCATCCCCGGCGACGAACAGCCGTTCCGGAGCGTGCTTGCGCTCGACGTCGTTCAACTGCCCCAGCAGGGCCGACGGGGTTGACTCCGCCACGCTGACCCCCTCGGGCATGAACATCCGGTCACTCCTCATGCGATTGTATGGAAGCGACGCCTTATATGCCTGCCGGGAGCGGCATGCCGCAGGGGCCGGCAGCAGGATACCCCCCGGCACCAACCCGGTAAGCGCATGCGATGGATCAATCCCCCCCTACCTCCCCGCCCCCTTTGCGCGCCAACGCGGAACGGCCAATGCGCTTCTCCGGAACATCCAGTGTTTTTCTGCCTCAGGATAATGCTGCGGTTCCGCTTCTTGAAAGAGAGGAGCTGTCTCTCGCAAAGTTTGGCAAAGGCTTTAAAAAGGCCGGGACAAGACCTTCTCATGGAACATGAGTTTGACCCCAGAATGCTCCGCCCGAGAAAGTACCTTGAATTGTTCCGGGCCTTCAGGGAAGCGTATCCTGACGACCGGGCAGAGGTACTGATCATCAAGACTGATGAGAACGTCTGGCGGGACAGCCTGGTGTATTTTGCAGGGCCAGCCCCGCCTTCTCCCAGCCGCCTGCGAAATGAGGGTTATTTGGTGTTTCATCATCATCCCCAGCGGGGGGGATTGCTCGTGGTTGCCCATCCAAACCCTCTTTGGAGTCCGCGCGAGAGGTCCGGGGATCCCTCCGTAGTTGGCATCCCTCTCGATGATGGCCTCTTTTCCCTGGAAGGCCCAAAGGCAGCCTACCAGGCTTTCCATGAAAAGCTGCATGAACTTGCAACGCATTATGCTGGAGAAGGGATCAGAACCATCCATGCTGAAATACTCGATCTTGGGTATCGAGGCATGGCTGAGAACGAGGCGATTCGCCGCCTTAGGAGCCGTACGCCGTTGGAAAGGAGGCCCAGCAGCATTGGGGAGGCTGAGAGTTTTGAGGAGTCCATGAGAAAGGAGACAGACCTCATCCTTGATCGCGGGGCGGTTGGGGAGTTTATTGAAGGCATGCTTCACCCAGAGTTTCCCGGAGATTCCTCGTGTCGCCTCAAGAAGGAGGGTGGGGAAGGCGCACCGGAGATTGTTCTCTATTCGAACAAGGGCGTCCGGGGGGTTCTGCGTGGAAGATCCCTTCTTTCCGGGGATGGCTTTCTCGCCCATGTGAACAAGTCCCCTTCCTAAGATCACGGAGCAGCGGCTTTCAGAGGATCGCCAGCCAGTCTGCAGACCCCCTCCCGGCGGCATGGGGGGGGGGGTGCGGCCCCTCTCCTCCGGTCGGGTGGTAGGAGAGGGCTGTGCGCGTTGACCCGAGAATGGTGCATGGAAGGTCCCCTTCTGAAGACCAACCTTTGAGGCCTTTCCCTATTCAGTGACGATAAGGTCTGCCCACTTGCACCTTTTCACGTCCTCGAACGAGAAATCGGCATTTCGGTCCACGAGAACGACCACATCCTCTTCCTCCGCGAGGTCATGAAGGTCGCCAAGCTTGGCGGTCAGCGTGAGGATGATCTGCTGCTCCTTCTGGCTGTAGTCAGCCTGCATTGACCGCATCCCTTTGATTACGCCTCCCCCGGCAAGGAGCCTGGGTTCCTCCCCCGCCAGCGGCAGGACCCACAGTTCACCGTCCAAGCCGTCGAGGGCGAGCAGGTATTCCGCCTTCCGGATCTTCACGTACCCGAGGCCAGTTGGACAGCCAAGCTCCGCGCCCGCGTAAACCCGGTTACTCGCCTTCAAAGCGGGCGCAGGCAACTCGAAAGAGAAGCGGTCGATGCGCGCGTTCTTGTCATGGTCCACCCCGGCGAGGTAGATGGTCTTGCCACCGTCTCCGGTGATCGACAGGGGATAGAAACCTACTTCGATCTCCTTCTCCACCGCAGCACCATCTGGATTTTCTCCCCGGATGACCAGCCGCCGGTCTTTCCCGCAGAAGGTGATTGCGACCTCAACCCCGCCGTCCTCACTCTCCGGCAGGAACTGCCCGTAGGGAACCCTGCACTCCCCCGGAACCATCTGTTCGTACCCAGCCTGGGAGAGGGCCTGCACCTTCCCGTGCTCCTGCGGGTCTGCTCGATCAAAACAGGACATCGCGAGCAATCCCACAATGCCACCAAGCCGTGCCAATTGAGTCATGATCCTGTCTCCCCTCACATTATTACTGGCCTTAATGTTTAAATGCGAATTCCACCGGTCTGCGACCGGTGGTGGGCATGGGCTTGTCCCATTCCTTCCTGCGATGCCGCTTGGACTCCTCGTTTTGGCCAATAAACCAAAGGCGCTCTTCCCGGCGTGGACCGGCAGCCCTGCTGCCGGGTTGGAGCGTAGCGACTGACCGGGGGATGAGCGCTCACCAACGCACCAACTTAAAAAAGAATCAGAGAAAGACCGCGTTCGGGAAGGGGCGGAAGTCGTCGTCTCCGGTGAGGATTTTCGCGCCGAGGGAACGGGCGGTGGCCGCCACGAAGGCGTCCAGCATGCCGAATTCCCTGTTCCTCTTTCTGGCTTCGGAATGGATGCGACCCGCTTCAATGCTTATTTCTTGCGTGACGCTTACCAGGGAGGAGAGGGTGGGGATGGCAGAGATGGGGATCTGAGAATCCTTCCCGGTTCTTTGAAATTTGCTCACCACTTCTGCGAGGGTTGCGGCAGAGGTGAATATATCGCTGCCGCGGGCTTCCAGAAACTGGGCGACCTTTTTGCCCTTTTCTGAACCTTCCAAATACTCCACCCACGCATAGGCGTCGAACACGAACCTAACCATGGCTTCCTTCCATCCAGCGCTCGTCTTCCTTCGTGAAGGGGCCAATTCCCTTCGCGGCGCCAAAATAGCTTTTCTTCACTTTCTCGACCCGGATTTTCACCAATTCTCCCGGATTGAGTCCCTGGGATTCAATCAACTGCCTGGGAACGGTCGCCACCAGGGAACCGCCGACTTTCCGGAGTCTTGTTATACTTTCCATGCCATAAAATATAACTTGCTGTTATATATACTTTTCTGCATTGAGCAGGAAGGCGTTCAGCTTGAAGAGGGGGACGATCCAGACCCCCGACACTTTTAGGATGTCCTCCTCCCAGAGGGTGACGAGGAGAGGGGATTTCTTTGGGTGATTCGGGGGGAAATCGGCAAGGGAGCGGATTTTTTTGAATTCCTTCACCCGGATTTTCTGCTTCTCGACCGCTGCCTTCAATTGGTATTTTTTCCCGGGGCGTATGCCCCAGTGTTTGCAGTCCACCAGGAGGGCGCGGAAGGATTTTTCTGCGACGAGGTCGATCTCGAAGCGCGAGCGGGTTTTGAAGCGGACGTTCCTCCGGACGGACCAGCCGTTTTCCTCGAATACCTGGCCGACCAATCCCTCGAATTCCTTCCAGTCCATTTGCCCGGCGATCTCTTCGAGGGACAAACCCTTCCCCACCAGCGCAGAAAGCGCTTCCAGGTCCATGCCCTGATTAGCGCGGGGAAAAATAAAAGCGCCCGGGCATGCTCGCCTGAGAACCTCCCGGTGGATTCGTTTTTAAGGAAAACCGGGAAGCAGAAGGCTGGATTATACGGAATGCTTGGGAGCCAGGGATATACGAACGGGTTCGTCGCTGGGAGGATACTGATAAACGGGGGCTGGAGGTGGATCCTGACCGCTTGAGATTCTTGCTGGCCTCTCCAGGCGGCAGGGGGTGGGCGGCAATCCACCACCATGTCCCTCCACGCCTGCAGCAGCCGGTCCCTCCGCTCCTTCTTCCGGGCGGTCAGGCATCCAGGGAGGACAGGCCTCTTGCGGCCAGGTACGAGAAGTTTTATAGCCACGGCAAGGTAAAGGTGCTACCCCCACGTCGTGATTCCCATACCCGGCTTCGAACCCGATCACTAAGAGCCTATCCCGAAACCCCTCCTCCGCGATGGGCCGTGGCGTGCAGGCATCCGCCCGCCGGATGGCGGTCGTGCGGAACCGGCAGCGTGGGCAGGGGCCGGCTTGCCAGCTCCTTCCAACCCCCGCACTGACGGAAGTCGTCCGGTGCGTTTTGGGACGGGCTCTAAGCTTAAGAAGCTTGTGGAGCAGGAATAGGCATGAAGCTATCC
>JACQOD010000010.1 GCA_016202725.1 Candidatus Aenigmatarchaeota archaeon
CTCGTCTAACCGTTAGCAGTCGGACATACATGTGTGGCAATTTTTCCGCTCTGCGAATCAGTTACATTGAAAATCGGCATGCTTAGGCCACATGACCTTTTGACGTGTTTTGGCTCGCATCCGGGGGAATCGATACACAGCGGGCATATTGAGGGTACCTAAACACGTACAATAGTTCAAAGGTTTCTGCCGGCATTCGGAAACCGCGAGTTCTGGGCAGCGATCAGCGCACGAAGATGGCGAAGGCCGCGAGGACGATCACGACCTCCACCAGGACCAGGCGGACGGCGATCTGGCGCTCCGTGTACTTCCCGGTCCGCAGGAAGAGGTGGGTCAGGGAGTAGATGCGGTCATACCTGCCCCTGAGCCTGCCGTCCGGCTGGAGCAGCCCCAGCGAGGAGACCGCGAACCGCCCCCTGAGCTTCAGGAGGGCCTCCACCAGCCAGGGGAGGAAGATGAACACCCCGAACTTCTCCGCGTTGCCCACCACCACCGCGGTGACGAAGACCGAGCCGATCAGGTAGGTGAGCGAGTCCCCCGGGAGGAGCTCGGCAGGATACCAGTTGAACGCCAGGAACGCCAGGAGCGAGCCCGCGAGGGCGAAGGAGATGAGCGCCCCCTCGAACCTGCCAGCCGTCAGGAGGTAGATCCCCAGGCCGAGACTGGCGACGAAGCCCATCCCCGCCTCGAGCCCGTTCATCCCCGCCAGCATGTTGCTCGCGTTGCTCACCACGACCACCGCCAGGGGGACCAGCAGCAGGGGGTAGACGATCCCCACATCCACGATCCCCAGGAAGGGGATGTACACGTCGCTCGCCCCCGCCGACACCGCCATGAGGGGGACCGCCCCGGCCAGGCTGAGGACAGGCTTCACCCATTGCCGCAGCCCCTGGCGGTACTCCCTGGTCCCTGTCCGGGCCTTCACCTGCGTCTCGCGGATGTTCAGGTCGTCCAGGATCCCCACCAGGCTGACGATGAGGATCGTGGATGATGCCGCCAGCAGGACCGTGAGATTGACCGTTCCCTGGAGAATGAACGTGTTCGCGGCGATGTAGAGCATCAGCCCCGCCAGCAGGCCGAAGGCGACGGGCAGCCCGCCCGAGCTGGGCAGCAGGGGCCTCCCCTTCTTCTGCTGGTCGATGCCCAGGATGTTCGCCCCCCGGAGGAAGGCCATGAACCGCGGGAGGATGAGGAGGGAGGTGGCGAACGAGATAGCGCACACGACAATGAGCGTCCACAGCATAGCGTTCTCCATAGCAATTTATATACGGCTCATTATGTATCCCTATGAAGCCTTTAAAGCTTGTGGTGATGGTCCCCGCGCACAACGAGGAGGCGACCATCGTGCAGGTCATCCGCTCCGTCCCGAAGCGCATTCCCGGGGTGGCAAGGGTGGAGGTCCTGGTGGTCGACGACGGCTCCACGGACCGCACGGGCGCCCTGGCCCGCGCTGCGGGCGCGCAGGTGGTCAGGCACAAGTCCCGCCTGGGCCTGGGGGTGGCCTTCCGCGACGGCCTCCGCGAAGCCCTCCGCCTGGGGGCGGGGATCATCGTGAATACCGACGGCGACAACCAGTACAACCAGGCCCAGATCCCCGACCTGGTCGCGCCCATCCTCCGGGGCGAGGCGGACATGGTGCTCGGCTCCCGCTTCCGCGGCTGGATCGAGCACATGCCCCTGCGCAAGCGGCTCGGCAACCGCCTCGCGACCTGGGCCGTGCGCCTGGTTTCTGGCATCCCGGTCTCCGACGCGCAGACGGGCTTCCGGGCCTTCTCCCGCGAGGCTGCCCTGCACCTCCACGTGGAATCCTCGTACACGTACACCCAGGAAACCATCCTCCAGGCAGCGGCCAACCACCTCGTCATCCAGGAGGTCCCGGCCGACTTCCGCAAACGGGAGGATGCATCCCGGCTGATCGCGAGCATCTGGACCTATGCGGTCCGCTCGGGCATGGTCCTGCTGAAGGGCTCGCTCAACTACAAGCCCCTGAAGGTCTTCCTGTTCATAGGCCTGCTGTTCTTCCTCGCGGGCTTCCTCCTCGGCCTGCGCGTGCTCCTCCATTTCCTGGCCACGGGCCTGGTGACGCCCTACCTCCCGTCCGCGATCCTGACCGCCATCCTGATCATCTTCGGGTTCCAGGTCATCGTCATCGGCATGATCGCCGAGATGGTGAAAGAGCAGCGGCGCCTCAGTGAGGAAAACCTATATATACTGCAGTCCGGGAGATGAGGTATGGATCCTGCCCTCCAGGAACTGGTCGCCCGCTCCTTCCATCCCCCCCAGGCGAGGGGCATCCCGCTCAACATCCACTCCTACGGGCCCGAGGAGATTGCCGAGGTGCTCGACAGCCTGCTCACCACCCAGGTGACCATGGGCAAGAAGGTGCGGGCCTTCGAGCATGCTTTTGCCGCGTACTGCGGCGCGAAGGAGGGGATCATGGTGAACTCCGGCTCCTCCGCTGACCTCCTGGCCCTGGCAGCCCTCACCAACCCCGCCCTCAAGGACCGCCTCCATCCCGGGGATGAAGTCATCACCCCCGCGGTGACCTGGTCTACGACCGTCTTCTCCATCCTGAACGCCGGCCTGCTCCCCCACTTGGTGGACGTGGGCGAGGACTTCCTGCTCGACATCGAGCAGCTCAAGGAAGCCATCGGCCCCCGCACGCGCGCCATCATGCCGGTCCATCTCCTGGGCAACCCCTGCAACATGAAAGCCATAGAGGAC
>JACQOD010000086.1 GCA_016202725.1 Candidatus Aenigmatarchaeota archaeon
CAGCATAACGTGAACCGTCTTCAAGACCTCGGACGAGGAGATGATGCCATTGCGCATCCGCAGGCATTCGCTTATCCGCAATGGGATTTCGCCGCCAGCCCGGGGAAATAGGCAGTTTATTTTGCGGTCGCGCCTTAGGTTAATTTATGACGATCCCACAGCGCAATGCCGGGAGCGGTGCGGCAGGTTCCGATTGCCCACCAGCTCCCCCGCGGATGCTCGCCTGCGAACAGGTCAGGTCCGCTGCGCCTTCCAGAAGCCGACAGTGCGCCGCAGGCCATCTTCGAGCGAGACGCGCGGGCTCCATCCCAAGTCAGCCTTGGCTTTCCGGGCATCAAGGGAAAGGTACGGCGAGGTGACCGGCCTCCAGGGGTAGTCCGGGGCGAATGACGGGACGATCTTCCCCTGGAAGCCGGTGAGCTCCCGCAGGCGCTCCGCCAAGTCCATCATGCGGACCTGGTTTCCCGTGCCGAAGTTGTAGACCCCCGCGGCGGCCTTGCTCTTGATGGCAGCCACGTAGGCTTCCACATGGTCGTCAACGTACATGAGGTCCCGCACCGCCTCGGGCGTTCCCAGGTAGACGGTCTCTCCCCGCAGCATGGTGGTGGCGAGGTATTCAACGACGAACCCCGCGTTGGTCTTCCTCCCGTAGGTGTTGCAGGCGCGCGACGCCAGGTAGGGCAGCCCGAAGGCCTTCCCCGCCATCCGCAGGTATTCCTCGGCGGCAAGCTTCGCCACGGCGTACGGGCTTTCGGGATGGGGCCTGACCTCCTCCGAGAACGGGGAGCGCTGGTCCTGCCAGCCGTAGATTTCCATCGTGGACGCGAAGACGAACTTCTTGAACGCCGGAAGATCCAGCGCGGCATGGACGAGGTTGACCGTCGCGGTATGGTTGGTTTCCTGGAACTCCAACGGGTTCTCATAGGAGTGTCGCACGGCCGTGGCGGCGCCCGCGTGGACGATGTACTGGGGGGCCGCATCCTTCACCAGCCTCCTCACCGCGCTGAAGTCGGTCAGGTTGGCGTACCGCACCTCAATGGCGTTGAGCGCATCCTTCAGGGGGTCGAGCGCATGCCTGTTGGACGTGGTTCGTACCAGGGCAGTTACCGCATACTCCTTCGAGAGCCTCGCCACCAGTTCGCTCCCGATGAAGCCCGTCGCCCCCGTCACCAGTATGCGATCCATCATTCCTCCCGGGTCTCCCGAAGGATGTCCACGTTCGCTTCCATCTCGACAATGTCCTTGATGTTGTTGACCGTGCTCCAGAACCCGAAGTACTTGAATGCCTTCAGCTTGCCTTCCCGTGCGAGCTGGGCGAAGGCCGTGCGTTCAATGTCCCCCGCCTGCGGCAGGTAGGGCCTGATGGCCTGGGTGAAGAGGTAGACGCCGGCGTTGATGAAGTAGGTGTCGAGTATCGGCTTCTCCTGGAAGGAGGTGATGCCATGGCTGTTGTCGGTGGTGAGCACGCCGAACGGGCTCTTGAGCGGACAGGCAAGGAGGGTCGCCACTCCCTGGTGGCGGAGGTGGAACGTGAGGAAGTTCCTGAGCGAGACGTCGGTGAGCTCATCCCCGTTCATGGCCAGGAAGACCTCGTCCCGGACGTCCTTGCGCTCGACGGCCAGGCGGAACGCCTCCCCGGTGCCGTCGGCGCCGGAGTGGTCGTTCAACTCGATCCGCATGCCGAAGTCGTTCTGCTGCACATACTGCTCGATGACCTCCTTCTTGTACGCCACGCCGAGGACCACGCGTTCAATGCCGTTGTTCTTCAGCCAGGCGAGTATCCAGGACAGCAACGGCCTCCCGGAGAGCTCGATCATGCATTTGGGGACATCCTCCGTGAGCGGGCGAAGGCGCAGCGCCTTCCCCCCGACCAGGACCACGGCGGTCTTGAGCTTCATACCTCTAGTGCCTGCGTTGCTTTATAAACGCTTCCCCAGAACGATGGGAACCGCCATCAAGGGGCTTGTTTGCCGCGTCCTCGAGCGCGCCTGATTCCCTGTACCACGCGACGAACCGCCGCACCCCCTCTTCAATGGGGATGGTGGGGACCCACCCGAGGAGGGCGCGGGCCCGGTCGATGTTCGCGCAGGTCGTCTCCACGTTCTCCACGATGTCCGGGACAGGCTGGATGAGGGGCTCCTTTCCCGCCGCCTCGCCGATCAGCCGGATGAGGTCGTTCAGCGGGACCGCCCGTCCCGTCCCCAGGTTGACGACATGGGTGCCCGCGTCGCGCGCGAGCGCGGCCTGGATCCCCCGGACCACGTCGTGCACGTGGATGTAATCCCTTTCGGACCTGCCGTCCCCGAAGCGCTGGATCGGCCTTCCCTCCATGACGAGCCGGGTGAAGGTGCGGACGGCCTGGTCGGCCCGTCCCCGCTCCCCGTACACGGTGAAGAAACGGAAGACGGTGCAGGAGAGGCCAAACTTCTTGCTGTAGTAGTGGCAGAGCAGTTCCCCCGTCCTCTTGGTGATGCCGTAGATGGAGAGCGGCTCGATGGGGTCGTCCTCCCTGAAAGGGGGATTCGGGTTGCCGCCGTAGACCGATGAGGAGGAGGCGAAGACGAACTGCTTCACCGCATGCTTGGCACACAGCTCCAGCAGCCTGGCGGTGCCCCTGATATTCACGTCCAGGTAGCTGTCCACCCCTTCGGCGCTGCGGATGTCCGAACGGGCGGCGAGGTGGACGACCTTCGTGACCTTCTCCTTCGCGAAGACCTCGTCCAGGCGCGGATCGAGGATGTCGATCTGGTGGAAGCGGACCCCAGGGAGCGCCCTCGGGAGGGGCCGCGCATCCACCCCCACGGCCTCCCCCAGCGCTTCCATGAGGTGCATCCCGATGAACCCCGAACAGCCGGTGACGAGCGTGGTCATAGCCTTCCCCGCACGTGGAAGATCTTCCGCAGGAAGTAGGCGGTATCCGCGAACATCCGCACCGTAGACTTCTTTTGCTGGTTCTTAAGATAGACGACCGGGAGCTTGCGCAGGCGGAGGCCGGCCTTCTGGGCCCGCACCAGGATTTCGGTGTCCCAGAACCAGTGCCCGTCCTGCACCTGTGCCAGCACAGGCAGGATCGCCTTGCGGTTGAAGAATTTGCAGCCGGCGTTCGTGTCCCCCAAGTCGCAGCCGAGAACCAGCCGCAGCATCCCGATATACCAGACATGGAGGAGGTGGCGGGGCAGGTTGCCGATCGTGAGGCCGGTGATGCGGTCGGCGTAGGCCACGTCCGCGCCCTCCCTGACGGCGAGATAGTGGGAAAGGATGTGCTCCTCCCGGATCTCCAGGTCAATGTCCAGGTATCCCACCACGCGGCCTTTCGCCGCGCGGATGCCGTCGCCGACCGTCCTTCCGCGGCCCTGGTTCTGCTCATGGAAGATCGCCCTGACCTCGGGGTAGGTCCTGGCAGCCTCCCGGACCAGCTGGGGGGTGTTGTCCTTGCTCGCATCCTCCACGAGGATGACTTCGACGTCCAGGCGCGTCGCGCGCAGCAGGCGGATAATGCGATCCAGCGACGCTTTGAAGATCTGCTCCTCGTGATAGCACGGCAGCACCAGGCTGAGGTCCTTCATGCGCCACCCGCATGCTGGGAATGGGCAAGGAGATTGGCGCGGCGGAGCTCGTCAAAGCTTCCTGCGTCCATCCACTCCCCCTCGAACCGGCTCGCGGCGAGCGTTCCCCTGCGGATGTATTCATTCTGGACGTCCGCGATCTCGAGCTCCCCCCTCGCCGACGGCCTGAGGGTGCGGATGATGTCGAACACGCTTGGCGCGAACATGAGGACGCCGATGGAAATCCACGTGGTCGGCGGCTGGGGGGGCTTCTCGACGATCTTGGTCACGCGCTCCCCTTCCAGCACGGCGACCCCCGCCTTCCGGGCCTCCTCGACGGTCGTGTTGTACAGCAGGATGCGCGCCTCCTCGCTCCCGCGCTGGAAGGCCTCCGCGAAGGGCCGGATGCTCTGCCGCAGCAGGATGTTGTCCCCGTTGATGGAAATGAACTTGTCGCTCCCGACGAACTGCTCTGCCAGCGAAATCGCCTGGGGGATGCCTCCTGGTTCATCCTGGACGCGGTAGGTGAACCGCACGCCGAAGTCCTTGCCGGAGCCCATCAGCCGGAAGATGTCTCCCGCATGCTCGCGTCCCGTGACGATGAGGATGTCCGTGATGCCCGCATCCTTCAGGGTCTGGAGGGGGTAGAAGATCATCGGCTTGTTGTAGATGGGAAGGAGATGCTTGTTCGTCACCAGGGTCAGCGGCCTCAGCCGGCTGCCGGTGCCGCCCGCGAGAATGACGCCTTTCATGTAGTCCACCTGAACAGGGAATAGCGATTATCTTATTAAAGGTTTCCACCACCACTGGTTTTGGCGGTACCAATTCACCGTCTCCCGGAGGGCGACGGGGAAGGAATGGCGGGGCTGCCAGCCCAGTTCTTCCCTGGCCTTTCCCGTGTGGAGGGCATACCGCCGGTCGTGGCCCGGACGGTCGGGGACCTGCTCGATCCACTCCTCTCCCTTGCCCAGCTCCTGCAGGAGGAGGCGGGTAAGCTCGATGTTCGGGAGTTCATTGCCGCCCCCGATATTGTAAACTTCTCCGGCCTTCCCCCGCTCGAGGCAGGCCATGATCGCCTCGCAGTTGTCCTTCACGAAGAGCCAGTCCCGCACGTGCTTCCCGTCCCCGTACAGGGGGACTTTTCGCCCCTCGAGGAGGTTGGTGATGAACCGGGGGATGACCTTCTCGGGGAACTGCCAGGGCCCGAAGTTGTTGGACGACCGGGTGATGACCACGGGAAGGCCGTAGGACGCCCAGTAGGAGTAGGCCAGCCGGTCGGCTGCGGCCTTGGAGGCGGCATAGGGGTTGCGCGGATGGAGGGCATCCGCCTCCGTGAAGGAGCCCTCGTGGATCTGGCCGTACACCTCGTCCGTCGAGACCATGAGGAAGGGGAGATCCCGCTTGCGCGCTTCCTCCAGGAGGACGTGCGTGCCGAGGACATTGGTATGCAGGAAAGCGGCGGCATCGGAGAGGCTGCGGTCGACGTGGGATTCCGCGGCGAAGTGGACGACGGCATCGCAGCCCTGCATGGCCTTGGCCACGGCATGCGGATCGCAGATGTCGCCCTGGATGAACGTATACTGCTCGCGGGACTCGAGATCCTTGACGGTTTCCCGGACGCCGGCATAGGTGAGCTTGTCCAGGTTCACCACATGCCCCCTGGGGATTGCCATGCGGATGAAGTTGCTCCCGATGAATCCCGCGCCTCCGGTGACGAGCAGCCGCTTCCCTTCAAGGTCCATGCACTTTCCTCCGGGGAGGGGTTTTTATTGCTTTTCCCTAGCGCCGCATGGCGGTTTGCAGGTCGCCGCAAGAGGCCGCCAGGCAGGCAGCGTGCTGACCCGTTTGCCGGGAGCAGACTGAAAATCCTTGCGTGCTGGATGGCTCGCGATGACGCCCGCCGCTGTAGCGGCGGGTAGTTTACGTTAAGGTGTTGCCACAGAATAAACTATTTCCCCGGAGGCTGATGGTGTAATCCCTTGAGGGCGGAGCGAATGCCTCCGGATGCGCAATGACCTCTAGATTGAACCGTGTATAAGATCTCGGACGAGGACTGTTCTGTGGTCTGCCCTTAGGCGTGACCGCAAAATAACTGCCTATTTTCCCGAGCTGGCGGCGAAATCCCTTGAGGATAAGCGAATGCCTGCGGACGCTTGACCTCATCTCCTCTTCCGAGGTCTTGAAGACGGTTCACGTTATGCTGTGGTTCGCCCTTAGTCAAGATAGACCGCATTGGAGCGCACGCGCACGTTGTCGCCGCCCTTGGTCTTGTACCTGAGGCTTGCAGGGGGCATGCGCAAATGCCCCTGTACGAGGGGCTTGATCTTGTAGGAGATGAGCCGATCCTCGCGGGAGCCCACGTCGCCCAGGCGCCAGATAAGCTCGGTCCCGGCCTCGCTCCTGCGGACTACGGGCCGCAGCCCCTCGAATTCCTCCATGACCACCGTGGCCAGGGGGCTCACCCAATCCCTGACGAGGGCGTCCTGCGCCCCGCTGAAATTGCTCCGCACCTGGAGGACCACGCTGCTCATCTCCCTGCCCCGGACCAGCTTCTTGGAGAGGCGGGGGCGGGAGTAGCGGCTCACCACCATCACGCCGAGGAAGAGGACAATCACCCCGCCGATGGCCATCCGGGCGTAGTCCGGCCATTTCTCATAGCGGTAGATGATGCTGCGCTTCTCCCCCGCCGGGACGAAGAGGGAATACTCGCACGCCCGCCCCCCCTGGCCGTCCGCGCAGGACTGGGGGGCAGTCACCATCGCGGTCACGGGCACGCCGGCAGGATGGATCTTCTGCGAGGTGACCGCCCGATCTTGGTTACCCTCATTCTCAATGGTGGTTTCTATGGTGTCGTACCAGAACGCGGTCGTCACTTCAGTCCGCTCCACCACGCGGTCAATCTCCGGGACCGGGAAGGTGGAACTCAGGGCCTGGCCCCCCACCATGGCCTTCACGGTGTAGGTCCCGGGGGGGAGGTGGGGGGAGAAGCCCACCTGCGCGCGCAGGATCGACTGCCCCGCGGGGATGGCGGCCTGGTGGGTGCGGGAGGCCACCCGTGCTCCCGAAGGGCCGAAGACCTCGTACACCACCTCCTCGGTGCGGTCCTTGCCCGCGTCCACGGTCAGGGTGATGGCCAGCTGCTCTCCGCTGCGGTCAGCAGCGACGGAGGTCAGTGCCAGGTCCGGGAGGACGTTGATGAAGAATTCGTCATGGGCCTGCTGGCCAGGCTCCAGGTAGGAGCGCGCGCCCAGGGTGAAGCGGTAGGTGCCGGGCTGGGCCTTGGAGACGTAGTAGACCTCGGAGATGGTCTTGCTCTCCCCGCCCGGGATGCGGACCAGGATCGTGGTGGGGCTGCGCCACTCGAGACGGTCGCCCGAAGCGGTGATCGTGAACGCCTCCTCCCTGCCCAGGTTGTTGGTGATGGTCAACTCCACCTTAAGGGAGGAGTCCGAGTGGACCGTGAACTCCGCGGGGTGGACCGCCACCTCCACGGGCGCAGCCTGGGCCAGGGGAATGGCCGCGAAAACCAGCAGCATGAAGAGGGCCGCACGGACCATGCCCTACTGTTGGCGTGGGGATATTTAAGTGTTATTTCAGTGTTATGAGCGGACGGTGTTGGAGCTAGGCAGTGGCGGGCATCATCGCCGCCGTACGTGTGCAGCTCAAGCATGCATTGTAGGTCGCAGCGTAGCGGTCCCATTTTTTGACAGGACCACCGCCCAGCATGCACCGCCCGCTTCCCCGCGGCGGGCTTTTTAAAGGCCCGCGGGGAAGTATAGCTATGCCGAGCAGCGAGATCATCGCCTACGCGCGGGAGCAGCTCGCTGCGGGCTTCACACCCCAGGAGATTGCCGCAGAGCTCGCCCGCCAGGGCTGGACCCCCCAGGAGATCGCCGAAACCTTCGAAGCCGCCGGACCCCAGCATCAGGGCGTGAGCCCTCCTGTTCAACTGCCTTCCAGCAGGAAATACCTGCTGGCCCTCGCGGGCGGGATCCTCCTCTTCGCGGCCGGCCTGGGCATGCTTCTGGGCCTGGGCTCCATCGCGATGGTGATGGCGGAGTTGCCTGCCCTCATCCGCACCAGCGACGCGCCCGTGGGCGGCGTCCTGGGCGTCGTCCTGGCCATCCTCCTGGTGGTGGGAGGTATCCTGCTCAAAGGCTCGCACAAGCGCCTGGGAGGCATCCTGGCCGTGGTCTGCTCCCTGCTGGGGATTATCGGCTTCGGCTCCCTGCTCGCCCTCGCGGGCGGGATCCTCGGCCTGGCCGGGGCAGTGCTGGCCCTGCGGGCCACTGGGCCCGGATCATTGTACCCACCTGAGTTAGCATCCGTTTCCCTCGCACCTCCTCAGGAAGAAGGGTGACCTCCGCCACGGGGAGGCGAAAAGCCTTCCTGATCTCCTGCAGGCGGGCCTGCTGCTGCCTCCTCCGCTGCGCGCAGAGCCCGCAGCCTCCCGGGGGCAGGAGCTGGTTCACCATCACCCGCTCCACGGGGATCCGGTGCCCTTCCAGGGTCCGCAAGGCCCTGCGGCTCTCCAGGACGGACATGGCCTCGGGGATCAGCACCAGGATGAAGTGCGTGCGCGCGGGATCGGTGAGGACCTCCCGGGCCCGGGCGATCCGCTCCTTCAGGACCTCCAGGTAATCCCCTGTCCCCGCAGGCTCGTCCCCCAGGAGCTTGCGGAACATGCCCAGCATGCCCTGGAGCTGCTGCCGGATGGCGAGGACCTTGCCGATCCACGAATCCAGGACATCAGGCAGGGACAGGAACCGCAGCGCATGCCCCGTGGGGGCGGTGTCGAAGACAATGCAGTCATACCGCTCGTCCTCGAGGAAGGAGACG
Source organism: Candidatus Aenigmatarchaeota archaeon (assembly GCA_016202725.1). Classification (GTDB taxonomy): domain Archaea; phylum Aenigmatarchaeota; class Aenigmatarchaeia; order QMZP01; family QMZP01; genus JACQOD01. The sequence continues at coordinate 8,385 of JACQOD010000086.1, forward strand.
AAGGCCTCGAAGGCCGCGACCTCGTCGATCCCGGGGGTCATGCCTGCAATATCGAGGGCCCCCTCCATCCCCAACCCCTTCAGCATCCCCATCCCTTCCATCCTGGGCGCGAGCCGCTCCCGGAGGCTGGCCATGGACTGGGCAGGATCGATCTCCACGCCCCAGAGGTTCTTCTCCAACAGCGTGGTCGCGGGCCCGATCCGCTGCGCGAAGGAATCCGCCAGGGAATGCGCGGGGTCGATCGAGACGATCAGCACGCGCTTGCCTTCGCGCGCCAGCTGCAGGGCGGTTGCCGCGGCGAGGCTGGTTTTTCCCACGCCCCCTTTTCCAGAAAAGAAGAGATACTCAGGGCCTTGCATGCAACCAATGGACCGGTCGGGATTTGAACCCGAAGCCTCCACCATGTTGAATCCAGGTGGGCGAACACCGCCGCAACTGGCTGCCAAGGTGGCGATCTACCGTTGATCTACCGGCCCGTCAGCTTCCTTTTGTCCCGGAGCTTAAGAAGCTTCTCGAACACCGCCCGCACCTGCTGGTCTGGAAGCTGGTTGCGGGGATGCGCGAACCAGGAGGAGAGATCTTTTCCCTGCGCCTCATACCGGCAGGCCTGCAGGAACATGTCCAGCTTGTCCACGCTTTTCACGAAGCGCGCTTCCGCGGTTTTTCCCGCCTCCATTTCCTCCCAGAGGTCCTGGATCTCCTTCCCCGCGGGAAGGCCGCGGGTGAGGGCGCCGATGGCGCCGCGCTCGAGCCGGCATTTCTGCTCCTCGGTGATGCCGTGGTGGGGGTTGGGGGCGCGCTTCAAGGTGGTACGCCCAGCGACCTTCCAGTCCACGAGGATGTCCCCCACCCTGCTCTCCGCGAGGTCGTGGATGAGGGCCATGCGCACCGCCTTCTCGCGGTCCAGATCCTTCCGCTCCGCGGACAGCACGAACGCCAGCAGGGCCGCACCGAAGGAGTGGGCAGCCACGGTCTCTGCAGGGGCATTGCCCTCGACCACCCAGCCGGAACGGGGGATATCCTTGAGGCCGTAGGCCTCCTGGAGGAAGGAGAGCAGCTCCATGCCTCCTCTTAGGCAGCAGCCTTATAATGAGAACTCGAGCGCCAGGGGAAGGTGGTCCGAGACCTCATCAGGGAGGACGGCAAACGACTGGAACACCAGGTCCCTGCTCACCAGGATGTAGTCCGCGAACAGGCTCGGCCACTGGTAAAAGCTGCTCCGCGTGGAGGTCACGCCAGCCTCCTTGACCAGGTTGCGCATTCCCTGCTCGAGCAGGCGCAAGCTCCTGGTCTGGGGATTGAGATTGAAGTCCCCGCAGAGGATGACGGGCCCCTCCAGGGTCTTCAGGAACCGGCGCACGTTCCGGGACTGCTCCAGCCGGGCGGGGGTGTCCCCCTTCGGGCCCGGATACCAGTGGCCGTGCAGGTTGCAGACCGTGACCTTCCCCCTCCCGGAGCGGAGCGCGAGGTGCTGGAGGGTGATGCCCATGGTGGAGGGGTCGGCCCCGGCCATGGCGTCCTTGTGCCGGTAGACGTACACCTCCCCGCTCCCCGCTGTCCGGAGGGTCTTCCGCGCAAAGATGGCGATGCACTTCTCCCCTTGCTGGGGGGAGGAGAGGATCCCCCGGAAGGCGGGCAGGGCCAGCTGGAGGTCCTTGTAGAGGGAGCCCCGCGCATAATGCCGCATCCTGCTTTCCACCCCCGGCGGGTTGTCGAACACTTCCTGGAAGCAGAAGATGTCCGTGCGCTTCGCCTGCTCCTTGAGGAAGGGGAGGAGGCGATCGTAGAGCTTCCCGCCCCAGAGGTTGAGGGTGAGCAGCCGCAGGGGCTTGGACTGCTTCATGCCCCTTCTTGTCCCTGCCCCCAGAAAAACCCGATGGGTCAGGGAGGGATCGAACCTCCGGCTTCCGCCTTGCCTCCCCGGGGGATGTAAGGGCGGCGTCATACCGCTAGACCACTGACCCCTGGAAAGGCGTGGGCAGGGGGGCTTAAGTCTTTGCGGGGGTGTGACGAGTTCCTCACAGGACCTGGAGGAGGGCGGGAAGGATATGCTTCCTTCACTCCGGGAACTCGAGGACGGCCAACTGCTCGAGGGTGGCGAGGTCGTTCGCCTTCACCACGTGGTCGGAGATCGTGTAGAGGGCGGTGCCGATGTAGAGCGAGCGGCGGATGGAGAATGGCGACCCCGCGTAGAACTGGTCGCTGGCCGGGCCGTCATCCTCGACGTGGGTGATCCTGCCCTGCAACTCCAGGCCCTGCTCGCTCACGCGGTAGACGTAGGCGCCCTGCCAGGTGGGCGGGGACCATTCCCAGATGCTCGCGGATGGGGAGGGTTCAGTGAGAATGACAGGGAGGACCAGGACGCCCTTCTCCGCGGAGAAGAGGAAGGCCTTGTGGTCCCAGAGGACCTCGCTGTCGGTCCCGCGGGAGCCGATGACGTCGCTCGCGATCTCCCGCGGGTTGGCGACGTCGCGGACATCGAAGAGGGAGATCTTCACGCCCTGGAAGAGCGCGCGCGGGCCCCCCTCATCCACGGCAGTGGCGTCCTTGCCGATGCCGATGAGGAAATCCTCCCCGTAGGGATGGAGGTACTGCGAGACGCCAGGGATCTTGAGCTCGCCCAGCACCCGCGGATTCGCGGGATCGCCCAGGTCGATCACGAAGAGGGGATCCACCTGGACAAAGGTGACCAGGTACACGCGGTCGCCCAGGAAGCGGGCCGCGAAGATCCGTTCTCCCGGGGCCAGCCCTTCCAGGGAGCCCGCGATCTCGAGGTCCGGGTCCAGGACGTAGACGTTGCTGGCGCTCTGCGCTTCGGGGGGCCGGGTGATCGGCTCGTCAGGTGCCGCGAACGTCTCGAACGGTGCCGCCGGGGCAGGCGCGGGCAGGCCCTCCAGGGGAACTGCCTCCACCTGCGGGACCGCTCCGGAGGAGCCTGCGACCTCGCCGCTTGCGCCCCCCTCAAAGATAACATCATCAACTGCAATGCCGCGGGCGACCCCGCCGCCCATCCAGAAAGGGCCGCCCCAGAAGGAGGGCTCGGTGGTCGTGGCGATGCGGAAGAAGCCGTCATGCTCGTCCATCGAGAACTGGTTCAGCACCGTGCCCGGGACTTCTCCCGTGGCGGCGTGCGTGACCTGGCCTCCCTGGAGGGCGAAGCGCTGGATCACGGTCTTCTGGGCTTCCCGGCTGAACCGCTGCTGGATCGCGAGCATCCGCTCCTGGAGGGAGGCCTGGAAGGCCAGGGCGTCCACCTGGGAGAGCGAGGCGGAATACTGCTCCAGCACCTCGCCGACTTGCTGGTCCTTCTCCCACTCCTCCAGCGGGGCGCTCAGGACGGAGCGGACCTGGGCCTGCTCCTGCAGGGGCAGGAGGGGGAGGATGGCTTCCTCGCGGACCTGCTGCTGGAGGCCCGCGTAGTCCGCGCGCTTGGGGTGGACGAGATACAGGCTCCCGGGAGAGGCGTAGAGGACGTCCGCGAACCCCGCGAGGGCGGTCGTGCGGGCATGCTCCCCGCTCTGGACGTGCAGGGACAGGATGGTGGTGTACTGGTCCGCGACAGGCGGGCCGGGGAAGAGCAGGATCTCCGGGAATCCCTCCTGGGCCAGCCCGTCCTCCCGCAGGAGGGGCGGATGGACGTCCTCCCGGTAGACGGGGGTGGTGGCCACGACGTAAACCCAGTCCCCGACCATGCGGGCATCCTGGTACCAGCCCTCCAGGGAAAGCTCCTGGGCCAGCTGGGGGGCGGCAGGCTCCTGGAGGGAATAGACGCGGATGAGCAGCTCGGGAGCAGTGAAGGGCACGGGGGCGATGAGCCTCCCTGCCGCCGGGTAGGCCTGGGAGACTTCCTGCTTGTTGGCAAAGACGATGAGCCGGCCGTTGTTCACGTAGATCTCGTGGATGGGGTGGTCCACCTCCACTGTCGCGACTGCCGCCAGTCCCGCGGCCGTGTCCACGATCCGCACCTGGGTGCCGGCGACCGTATAGAGGTAGCGGCCGTCGGTCTTGACGATATCCGCCTCATCCACCCCGGCGACCTGGATGTTCGTCCCGGAGTAGCCCCTGGCGTCGCCTGCCGCAGGCGCTGCTGCCGGGGCCGCGCTTTCCGCGGCGAGGAAGGCATCGCGGTAGCCGCCCACCCCGGTCCCTGCGGAGGCCACGTAGGCTTGCAGGTCTTCCAGGCTGGAGAGGGTGGCGGTCCCGGCCGCGGGGGCAGGCACGAACATCCCGGCAGCAATGAGCGCTGCCGCCACTGCCAGGATGGCCACCCAGACGGCGCCCGTGTGCATAGCACCCTTTCGGCGTGCGGACATAAATCCCCTTTGGCGGGGGCTTTTAAAGGGGTTCCGGTTTGCTTCGGTTTTTCCCGAAGGGTTCCCGGGCCGTTTCCTTTATTCGTTCATCTCCCTCACCGCGATGATGCGCGAAGGCACATTCGCCCAGGTGGGGCTGGAAGAAGCCGCTTCCCCCCTTCCGGAAACGGCAGAATTCCTTTGCGTTTTCTGAAAAGCAGTAGCGATTGCGTCTCATTCCTATCTACGTGAAAAGGGAGAAGAGCGCCTTTATTATACAGTGGCCCAACCTTGGCATATGCTCACCGCCGCTGCGGCCACGGAGAAGGGCATCCACCTGCGGAACCAGGACGCGTACCTCTGCCTGCCGGGCAGGGGATTGTTCGCCGTGGCTGATGGCGTGACCACCGGGGGCAGGAGCGAGCGCGCCAGCAAGGCCGCTATCGATGCGGTGCGCAACAGCAAAGAACTGGCAGCTGCCTTTGCAAAGGCGCATGCCCGCATCCGGCAGCTCAAGGACGCCGGCTCCACCACGCTCACGGCCTGCACCATCCGCGGGACCCGCCTGGAGTTCGTCCACGTGGGCGACAGCGCCCTCCTGCTGGTCAGGGACCGCGTCCTGCAGCTCACCCGCGAACACGCGCAGCCGGGCAGCAACCTCCTCACCCAGGTCGTGGGGAAGGGGGGCATCCGCCCCCAACAGGGGGCAGCGACCCTGCGGAAAGGGGACATCCTGCTGCTGCTCACGGACGGCGTGACCAAGCACCTCGACGAGGAGGAGCTGCTGGCCCTGGCCCGCACCCTCCGGGTGCAGCTCCTCCCGAAGGCCCTGCTGGCCCGCGCCCGGACCAAGCCCAAGCTGTACGAGGACGACAAGACCGCGGTGGCGGTCCGTATCGGCTGATGTCCGGTTTCCCATGCGCCAAGATGAAAGAGCGAAGTACGAGACGGCTTTGCGGGAGCATGTCAGTGCGATTGCACTCAAGGTATGTGTTTAGCTCATTGCACACCGCAGGTTCTCTTGCTTCTGGTTTCATTGTTTCCACCCTTTTGGAAACCGATAGCATGCGTTGTACAGCTAAACACATACCACTCAAGAAATGGCCGTGGCAATATTATTGCGGTTTGCTTGATACGCATAAGCCGGACGAAGAGGGGCGTCAGTATACTATCCGTCTCAACAGAACGCGCGGCGAGCGGTGTGGAAAGGTGACGCTCATCCATGAACTGACGCATATTCTTGAAGACCTGGAAGGCATTGAGCGATCAAACGCAGCCACAGAAAGCGTAGCGCTGGCATTCGCTGAACGGAACGGTGACTTTGTAGACTATCTGTGGAAACGATACGTTGCAACCGCACCATCCACCGCTCGTATCCGCCGACGGCATCCGGCTGCAGAAAGCGGCGAAAGAAGCGCTGGCAACGAATGACCGGCAGTCGCTTCCCACGCGTCCGCCTGTTGAAGCGCAGTGTGGCTACGTGAGCTACAAAGCTGCTTCTTATAATCCCCGGCCAACTCTTACCATGGCTTATCGCACCCTCGGCAAGCTCCGCTGGCAGGGGAAGCTGCCGGAGAGCAGAATCGTCATCCTCCACAGAGGCGCCCCGGGGGACCGGAAGGTCGTTCCGGGGGCGGTCGTCACCGAGGTGACGAAGGGCCATTTCCTCTTTGCGGAGCGGGAGGGGGAGACCCACATTCCCTACCATCGGGTGCGCGAGATCTGGCTGGGCAGCCGCCTCCTCTGGAAACGGCAGGGGTCAGGTGTATGACCAGCCAGCCCCTCATGGACCCCGCAGACAAGCCTGCAGGACTTCCCCGCTTCTGGACCCTCGACGCTCTCCGGGGCGTGGCCCTGTGCATGATGCTGCTCTCGAATGCCTTGTTTGACCTCGCCCTCTTCGGGGGGCGGCCTGAATTTGCAGCAGGCGGCTGGCTGCTCTTCGCGCGCGCCACCGCGACCCTGTTCATCCTGGTGGCAGGCGTCTCCCTGACGCTGAAGTACCGGAAGCACCGCCAAGATCGGTATCCCGCCTTCCTCCGGCGCGCGGCCAAGGTCTTCGGCGCGGGCCTGCTCATCACCGCGGTGACGGTCCTGCTCGTGCCCGGGCAATATGTGGCATTCGGCATCCTGCATCTCATCGGCTTCGGCACCCTCCTGGCCCTGCCCCTGCTGGCGCGGCCGCGCCTCGCCCTCCTGGCGGGAGTCCTGCTGCTGGCGGCAGGGCTGCTGCCTGTTTCCCTCCCCGCGGGCCTGCTGTGGGTGGGCTTCCCCCTCGCAGGCTACCAGTCCGTGGACTACACCCCCCTCATCCCCTGGCTGGGCATCCTCCTCCTGGGCGCCGCGGCGGGGCATGCCCTCTTCCCCGGCGGGCGGCCCCGGAAGCCTGTCAGCCCCCCTCCTCTTCCTGGAAGGGCGCTGGCCTTCCTCGGCAGGCATACCCTGCTCCTCTACCTTGTCCACCAACCCCTCCTAGTGGCGGGCTTCTGGCTCCTGGGCTGGGCGGCATTGCCCCTGTAAGATTCGTACAACAACCCCCCATTCCTTGGATCGCATACTTCCACCCGCCATGGAAGCTCGCTGCATGCCCAGCGTTGCCATATCTTCATCCGGCGCCCTGGGATATCGGTTTGTGTCCAGCCCGCATCTGGCCCTAAGAGCCCGTCCCAAAACGCACCGGACGACTTCCGCCAGTGCGGGGGTTGGAGGAACTGGCAAGCCGACCCCTGCCCAAGTTACCGGTTCCGCACGACCGCCATCCGGCGGGCGGATGCCTGCACGCCGCGACCCATCGCGGAGGAGGGGTTTCGGGATAGGCTCTAAGGGCAGACCGCAGAATACAGTGAACCGTGCAGAAGATCTCGGACGAGGAGATGAGGTCAAGCGTCCGCAGGCATTCGCTCCGCCCCCAAGGGATTACACCATCAGCCTCCGGGGAAATAGACAGTTTGTGCGTGTGTAGCTGCCACACGCATGCTATCGGTTTCCAACA
>JACQOD010000087.1 GCA_016202725.1 Candidatus Aenigmatarchaeota archaeon
GCTTCGGCGTATTGCGATTTCTGCCTCTTCCTCTCCTTGATGAGGTGTATGAATGTCGTCTCTTCCTCCGCCTTCATCTTGACGTCCTCGAAGAGGTAGATGAAGCCGTGTCCGGTTTTGTATTTTGTCCAGCGTATGCCGCGCTTCAGGTAAACGAAACAATCGCCAAGCCTGGCATCGTAGTTTATTGACCTGAAGTTCCTCCTCAGCGGGAGTATGAAGCTGATTTCACGCTCGTTGAACAGGTTCTGGAGGTCGTCAGAAGCGAAGCCGCGGTCAAGCACGAAAACGCTGCCCTTGACGTCGAGGTCCGCGACCACTGACTTGAGCGCCTTTATGTCGCGGACGGATCCGTGCAAAGGCTTCAGCATGACAGGCAGCTGCCTGTCGATGGAAAAGAACATCATGAGATTGACCTGCTTCAGGTGCGAGTGGTCTTTGTTGTACCCTTTCTCCGCATAATGCAGGTTCTCCGAATGGGAGAACACCTGGCTCAAATCGAATGCCAGCGTCCTGCTCTTCATCATCAGCTTGTCGAAAAAGCGCTTCTGGGCGGCATAGTCTGCGCCTACCTCCCTGAGCATGACGCTCAGGGTGTTCGGTGACAATGACGCATCAAACTCTTCTGACAGATGCAGCTTCTCCCATCTGCTTTTGATGAGCTTCAGTGGAAGCGGTTCTATGGCTTTCACGATTGCGCATGCCAGGATGTCCTTCCATCGGCGATAGAACGACCTTTCCAGCGGGCCTGATATGCCGCCGGCCAGGTTCATGAGCAGCAGCGCGTTTCCGTATTCGTGTATGGTTCGCAGCTTGCTGGTTCCCTCTACGACGCCATCGGGGGTGAGCCGCCCGATGTATTTCGATACTTTCTTGATCTTCTTCTCCTTCTTGTCCCACCTTGTCGTTGAGCGGTACAGGTAGTAGTTGCTGTTGAGAATCCTTGCTTCCAGGGGCTCTTTCCTTTTCCTGCGCTCCGCCTCGAGCATCTTTTGAACCCATCCTTCCATATATACCCTATAGGGTTTATATGCATATAAAGCTTTCTGCCTGATGAGAAGGCGCTATATTCGTAAAAACAGAGAAAACGATGAACCTATACCCTATAAAATTGCGGAGTTACGGTTATAAAATGCTTGCCCCAGCCCGAATTGAATATAACGTATCGGGTTTTAAGAAGTCGGCTGAAAGCCGATTTGGGGGAGCCAGCAGGCGAACCTTAAAACCTGTGTTCAACGCCCCGTTAGGGTTTGAGCAGAAGGAAAAAAAGTCCGCCGTGCCCCGCTCGCTGCCTTCAAAACCTTATCTTAGGGAGCACAAGATTGAGTTGAACAAGTGCTTCTACGCACTTTTTGTGATCATAATCACCTTCCATCGGGCTTTTTTGCACATTTGAGCGAGGGCGTCTAGGGGCCGACGACCTTCTTGATGGGGGCCGTGTAGATGTGGGTGTAGACCCCTGCGGCCTTGACGTTCGCGTGGCCGGGCAGCCGCTGGATGATCCGCAGGCCTGTGCCCTGCTCAGGGAGATGGGCGGCATAGGAATGGCGAGGGCAGGCGGGACAGGCTCCCGGCTGGGCACCCCCAACCCGAGCGCCGTTCGCGAGCGGATGGAGAGTTCGCCTTCTGGAAAGGGACCCTGTCCCCGCTTACACGATGATGAACACGTCCATCCCGCCTGTCTGCTGGAGCACGGCTCCTGTTCTGCTGTCCCTGAGTTGGGCCTGGTAGAAGTACGTCCCTGTGTTCGCGTAAGACTGGCTGTGGATGCAGGTCGTTCCCGGGCAGGACGCCACTTCCCTGAAGGCCTCGCCTGCCTGCTTGACGAGGATGGTGGTCTGGGTGGAGCGCTGCACGTATCCCGGAGCGACCGCGGCCGTGAGGGTGAGCGGTTGCCCCGCTTGCTGGACCGTGTGGCTGCTGATGATATCAAGGTTCCCACGGGACAGCACGGCAGCCTGCGCCGTGCCCGCGAAAGCCACAAGGACGGCAAGCCCCACGATCATTTCTTTCTTCATCGTTCACCCCCTTACTCCTGAATGGAAGCGCTATTCATCCCTGATGCCGTCCTTCACGACGGTGAAGACCGTTTCATTGTCGGGAAGGTTGGGAGAATCGATCAGCTTGGCGATCCGCTTCTCGCCCTTGCTTCTCCTGAAGTAGAGGCGGTAGGTGGCCTGGTGGCCCACAATATGGCCCCCGATAGGGGCGGTGGGGTCCCCGAACATGATGTCCGGCCTGGCCATGACCTGGTTGGTGACGAACACCACCATGTTGTACACGTCCGCCAGCTTCTGGAGATGATGCAGGTGCCTGTTGAGTTTCTGCTGGCGGTTCGCCAGGGTGCCCCTGCCGGTGTAATCGGACCGGAAGCCCGCGGTGAGCGAGTCCACGACCATGAGCCTGATCCCATGCTCCCGGATGACGTCCTCCGCCTTCTCCGACAGGACCACCTGGTGGTCGGAATTGTACGCCCGGGCGGCGAAGATGTTCTCCAGGGCCTCCTGCGGGTCCAGGCCCACGGCCTTGGCCATGTCCACGATGCGCTCGGGGCGAAAGGTCGCTTCGGTGTCAATAAAGAGCGCCTTCCCGCCCACGCCACCCCTGTCCCTGGGCAGCTGCACGTTCACCGCGAGCTGGTGGGCGAGCTGGCTCTTCCCCGAATTGTGGGACAGGATGGTGTTGGTGAGGAAGTTGTGCGGTCCCGGGACTTCCAGGTCGTACACCTTCCCGCCCGGAGCGGGCTGCAGGGAAAGCGAGGCAATCCCCACCAAGCCCGGTGAGGGCCGGGGCAGGCGCCTGCGGTAGCTTTCCAGGCAGGCAGCAATCTTGTCCCGCAGCCGGAGGGTGTGCACGCCAACCTGCTCCGCGAACCGCTCGATGTCCTCCCGGCGCGAGATGTGCAGCTTGTGGGCGAGGAACTCCCTCCCCTCCCGGCGGGTGATATCCGAGCTCAGCCAGGAGCGGATTCCCATCTTGGACAGCAGGACCTGGATGTCCTCGAGCAAGCCCTTGCTTGCGCTGCGCAGCTCGATGCTGCGGCTGAACGATGGCATCCGATAGGTCCGGGAATGGCGTTCTCCGCCCTTGGTCGTCCAGGACACGCGCTTGTCGCGTTCGCGGGTCACATCGTGCTTGACCGACCCTTCTCCATCGTAGAACGCCGCAAGGAAGCGGACGACCACCGCTTTGGGTGACCGGAATATTTGTTCGGGCACGCGCTTGTCCTTGGCAGGCGCGTACAGCCCCCGGAACTGTCCGAGGAACTCGGCCGCGAGCACGGAGTCGATCGCATACGCCTTTATCCCATGCTCCCGCTCATAGCGGACGTTGGCATCGTCCTTGAAGATCGCTGGAACTAGGCTGGCGAACCGCTCCAGCAGCTTGGTGTTCGTGTTGGTGAAGCAGACCCTGGTTACCCGGGAATGGGGATGCAGGCGCTCGTGCCACCCTTCCGCCAGGACGAGGCCCAGCAGTTCCGCCAGCTCGGGGGTGAGGGTCTCGGGCAGGTGCACGGGCTTGGTGTTCGCCGCGTACTCGCTGACCGCCACCTGCGTGGAGAGGGCCACCCCCTCCTGGGGGAATAGCTCATCATGCACGATGCGCACCCGGTCATCCGGCCGCAGCCGGGCAGCTTCCGCCCATCCCCGGTCGGTCATGAGCGGGTGGTTCCCCGTCACGGAGAGGTGCATGCCGTTGGCCAGGGCGACCGCCACCACCTCAGGACAATCATACACATGCAGCCTGGTCGCTTCCGCGGGAAGCACGCTGGTCCCGGCGACGCTCAGCACCGGCAGGGAGAGGGGATAGATGCCCGCTGGCCGGGACCCCGCAATCTGCCCGAGGGGAACCATCTGCCCGCTTGCCAAGGTGACCCTGGCATCGCCGGTGAGGCAACCGAAGGCGCCGTGCGCCTCCGTGATGGCCTGGCTCTCCACCCCTCCCCCCAGGAGGGCGTCCAGGGCCTTGCTCCCGGTGGTGATCCTCGCCACGAGCTCCCGCTTCTTCATCACCGCCGTGGCGGTGTCAAAACCCATCTTAAGCTGGTCCCGCGCCCCGGCGATGATCTTGAGCGCGGTCTCCTCCCCGATGCCCGTCGCGGCCATGAGCTCCCCCTGGGAGGATGCCGCAATGCTCATGAGGTCCGCATACCCGGATTCCCGGAGCTTCTCCGCGATCTTCTCCCCCACTCCGGGGATGTCCTCGATTTTTTCCTTCTCTGCCATTCCTCTCACCCCTTACTGGGGGAAAAGAGTTATAAAGCCTCCGAGGGCAGGGGGCCGCGAGGGCCGGGAGCTATTTCATGCGCCGGACCGCGACGTGGAAGAAAGGCCCCTCCCCCGCAGCCGACCGCGCGCCCTCGGCGGTGGGATACACGCGCAGGTCACCGGGGACGACGCATCCCTCGATGGCCTCGCTGCCGGGCTCCACGTCAAAGGAAAGGCGGACCCGAGGTTGCCGGAGCTGCTGGGCGTAGCGGTCCACGTGAAACCGGCCGAGGTAGGCCGTCCCCTGGTCCCGGTAGCTGGGAAGCGTCCCGCTGTCCACCAGCTGTTGGAGCTGGTCCGCGCCCATTCCCAGGATGCGCCGGGCCTCGTCCAAGGTGTAGCCTTCGCCGGTGATGCCCAAGTCCTTCCGGACCACCTCCACATCGCCCTTGTGCAGTCTCATGACGCGCCGGTCCCGGAACGCGCGGATGAGCCCCGCGCTGATCGCCCGCTTGAGGTCGTCTTCCCCCAACTCCAACCTCGCCAGCGCCTCTGGGAAGAGCAGGTATTCAGGAATTTCTCGCGGCTCCATGCCCCCGCTTTGACCGGACGCCTTAAAAACCCGCGGAGACGGTCACGCCTGCAGCTGCTCGAGCAGCCGCTCCGCTTCCTTGCGGATGTCCGGCTCCTCGAACTGGGAAGCCACCAGCTCCAAGGCCTCGGTATAGCTGTTCTTCTTCACCCGGCCCCTGACCAGGACGTCCTTCCCCAGCCCGGCGAAGCCGTCGATGACGGCGAGGGGGTCCTTCTTCTGCAGGGCCTGCTGCCGGAGGGCAGCGGCCTTCTCCCCCAGGAGCTGCTCCGCGAGCTCGCGGAAAAAGACGACCCGCAGGGTGCCGGTCCCGTCGTCCAGCATGCCCGAGACGATGAGCTGGTCCTCGCCCTGGACCATGCCATGCTGCTGGCATTTCTCCACGATCTCCCTCCTCCCCTGGGCGTTCACCTGCTCCTCCTCTGCCACTTTTGTCCCGCACTGCGGGCATCTCCTGAAGAAGGGGTCCCTCCGGAAGAGCTGGATTAGGCAGGCATGGACCTCGGCCACGTCCCCCTCCTTGATGTCCACGATCGGCAGGCGCGTTGCCGGGCCGAAGCCCTGGGACAGGCGCGCGCCCGCGGGCGGGGCCTGAACCTCCTCCTGGCTCACGGCCAGCTTGCCCCTGCCCAGTCGCAGCTCAGGAGCGCCTCTATTGTCCTCCTTGGACCACCCCCCCGCAAGCTGGACCGTGCTCCCGGCCTGCAGGCCGAGCTTGTCCACGAGCCCCACCTCGTCGTTCCAGAGCGACAGCCGGATCGTCCCGGTCTCGTCACCGAGGACGAGGTTCCGCACGCGCCCCTTCTTGCCTTCGCGCTCGAACTCCCGGATGGGGGTGATGTCCACGATCCGCGCCGCGAGCTCCACGTTCTGCATCCCGGTCACGACGTGCTTGACCTTGAGCTTGGGCCGGTCCTTCAGGAGGGAGACCCCGAGCTCGCGCGCCACGATGTAGGCCGCGCCCTCTTCCGAGACCAAGCCAGAGAGCTCTTCCTTCTTCTCGGCGATGAGCTTCGTGACCTCCTTGAGGGTCCTGCCCGACTCCTTGCTGATGGCCTCCGCCAGCTCCTGCAACTCCATATCCCCCTTTGGGAGCGCGTTTTTATAAACGACTCAACCCCCGGCAGGGGGGTAGGTTAGGGCTTATCACGGAATGACTTGAGCGGTGTGTTAAACTCAATTGCGGGGCTCGGAAGAGGCTTTATCTCCAGACCTATAAGGGAGCAGGCAGCTCAAGAAGGCGTCGCAGATCTCCACATGTTTTCTTCAGGTCATCATCATTGTTTTGGTATGATTGTATAACAAGACCACGAATCTTCGGAACAGAGTAATCCAATTCCCTGCGGACCCTCTTCTTTGCCTTCTCAGGATCCATGCCATCATTTATTTTTCTTCTTTCAGCCACGTCATTATCTGCCTCTAGTCGTATGAGGTATTTCTGAACAGGTTCCCCACCCGTATCCGGCACATTGAGGCAATGCGCCCTTACCATAGGCTCGACCAAGGCATCAAGTGCTACGTCTTCTCCTTCTGATAATGATTTATCCCTTTCACCAAGGTATGCATTAAAGAGCGCATATCCGATGTGTATTCTTTCCTCAGGTGACAGAATCTTACCTTTAAGGTGTTTTCCAAATAGAGGCAAGGCAGTATCCAAGGTATAACGGGCATCCCTTTTACGGATCATTTTCCATAAATTTATATAGAGCCTCTCTTCATCTGAGAGATTGGTTTCACTTTGATAGGCAAAGAATGCTGATTCAACTTCTTCAGGGGTGTAAGAAATCTGTCCTCCAATGCCGGCGTAAAATCGTGTCCATACTTTCATTCCTCCTTCCCTCCCGAAAGGAAGCAGACGCGTGATTTTTCCTACCCCTCCTTCACATAGCAGGTCAAGAAAATGTTCCCTAATGTAGTCATCAATACTGTGCCTAGCATACCCACAGCGTTTCAAGTACTTGGTAATTGTGCTCTTACCCGCTCCTGTCTTCCCTTCAACAAGGACTAATCGTGGCATGTTTGTCACTGCTTATTAGTGAATATAGGCTTAATAAAGCTTTAGGTGGGTCGTCTGCTATCGAAAACAGAAGGGTATAAAGCATCTCTCACGCTCCTCGCCCCGCGACTCTTCGCCTCTTCGAGGCTCGTCATCCTGTTGGTCGGAGAGTTTAACAAGGATTATGAGGCTTGCTCTTCACTCCGCTATGTCGCTCACCCAGATTTTCTGGAGGCCAGAAAACTTCTCATATTCCTGGTGTACGATCTCGGACGAGGAGATGACTTTGAGCATCCGGAGGCATTCGCTCCATCCTCCAGGGAATTGCACCAGCCCGAGGAAAGAGACAGGTGTTGCGGCAGCACCTGAGCTGGCGAGGAGGCTTCTTGGCGATGCATGCTGGACGGTGGTGGTTTCCCAGTCAGAAAGCCGCCGCCACAGGAAGGGCATTTCTGGGCCCAACACAGACGGGACGCGTTTATAAAACTTCCTGGGAAACAGCATGCTATGACCACCAAGCGACCCGAGGTCCCTGCACCCCCTCAGTCGGCGCGCCCCTCCCCCGCGCGCGTCGCCAAATACCTCGTGTCCCTGATCATCGTCCTCTTCCTCGCCGCCGTGGCCGCCCAGGCCGTGACCATCATCGGCCCCGGCGAGCGGGGCGTCCTCCTCCGCTGGGGCGCCGTGACCGGCACGGTCTTCAACGAGGGCCTGAGCTTCAAGCTCCCCATCGCCGAGACGGTCGACACCATGGACGTCAAGACCTCCAAGATCGAGACCCAGGCCTCCGCGGCCTCCAAGGACCTCCAGGTGGTCACCTCCACCATCGCCCTGAACGTCCGGGTCCGGCCGGAGCAGGTCGTCTGGCTCCGCCAGAACATCGGCCTGGACTACCGCTCCAAGATCATCGATCCCGCCATCCAGGAGGCCATCAAGGCCGCCACCGCCCAGTTCACCGCCGAGGAATTGATCACCAAGCGCCCCCTCGTCCGCGAGCAGATGAAGATCAACCTCCAGGAGAAGCTCGACTCCCTCTCGGGAGGCAGCGTCGCGGTGGAGGAGTTCAACGTCATCGACTTCGACTTCTCCGAGGAGTTCAACCGGGCCATCGAGTCCAAGGTCACCGCCGAGCAGCTCGCCCTGAAGGCCGAGCGGGACCTGGACAGGATCAAGATCGAGGCCCAGCAGAAGATCGAGCAGGCCAAGGCCGAGGCGGAATCCCTGCGGATCCAGTCCGCCGCCCTCCGGGATAATCCGGACATCCTCCAGCTCCGCTGGATCGAGAAGTGGAACGGCAACCTCCCCCAGTACCTGGGCGACAGCGAGGGCATCATCCTGAGCCTTCCCAAATGAGGGTGTGACCGGGCAACCCCCCGATGGCCGGCCGGATCGCCCCCCGACCCGATCGACCCGCAAACCGCCATCCGGCGAACCTTTATAAGCCCGCAAGCAAACCAGTGCCAGTGATCCCATGGCCGACAGGATGCTTGTCCTCACGGTGGACCGGGACGACGACATCGGCCGCAAGGCCGGCGTGAAGGGGCCCGTGATCGGGCGGGAGCAGGTGATCAAGGCCGCCACGGCCTTCGCGATCGCCGATCCTGAAGACTCGGACATGAACGCCATCTTCCAGGCGGTCAAGCTGCTGGACGAGGTGAAGAAGCAGTATCCCGCGGAAGTGGCCATCCTGACCGGCCACAGGGACGTGGGCCTGAAGTCCGACCGCATCATCGCCGACCAGCTCTCCCAGGTCCTGAAGAAGTTCCCCGCTTCGGGCGTGATTTTCATCTCCGACGGGACCGAGGACGAGCATGTCATGCCCCTCATCCAGTCCAGGCTGCCCATCCTCTCCGTCAGGAGGGTCATCGTCAAGCAGAGCGAGCAGCTGGAGACCGGCTACTACAAGATCAAGGACTTCCTGAAGGAGTCCCTGGACAACCCGAAGTTTTCCCGGTTAGTCTTCGGCCTGCCGGCTATCCTCCTGCTCCTCCTGGGGCTGTTCGGGTTCGAGGGCGTCCGCTACGTGATGGGCGCCCTGGGCGTCTACCTCCTGATCAAGGGGTTCAAGCTGGAGGCCTACGTGATGGGCGGCTGGCGCGAGGTCTCACTCACCGCCTCGAAGCAGCGCTTCGCGTTCATCCTCTACTGCATGGCGGCGATCTTCCTGGTCCTGGGGATCTACCAGGGGTACCTTGCCTTCAGCGGAACTCTCACTTTGGGATATTTCGAGATCCTGGCCACGATCGTGGCGGAGACCATCTTCATCTTCTACCTGGCAGGCCTGGTGGGCCTGATGGGCCACCGCATCGCCCACGGCAACATCAACCGCGCCAAGATCGCCGCCCTGGCTGTCTTCGGCTTCTCCATCGCCTGGGTGATGTACAACGCGGCCCAGTTCATCATCGACCCCCACCTCTCGGGGATCAACTTCCTCACCTCGATCATCGGCGGCTTCATCCTCATCTTCATCGCCCTCATCGCCGAGTGGAAGTCCTGATCCCGCAGCGCTCACTTCCCGCTTTTCTCCCTCACCCCGCAGTTCTCCAGCCCGCCGCCCGGCGGAGGGGGGGTAGACCCCCCAATCCTCACCGGCCCCCCCCCCCGGGCCAATCCAGGTCCGCATCCCTCCGCCCTGTCCGCATCCCTCCGCCCTGTCCGCATCCCTCCGCCCTGTCCGCATCCCTCCGCCCTGTCCGCATCCC
>JACQOD010000088.1 GCA_016202725.1 Candidatus Aenigmatarchaeota archaeon
CTATCAGTCGTTTAGCCACTGAAAATTATTGAACTTGACAAGTGCTGTCACGCACTGTTGTGACTGAAAGAGTCCGCTGGATGTTTCTGTGGATTCCGGGATCTGTCCGAAAGCGGGGGACCGTTTGGCAAGGGTGGCGGTGGGGCGCGCCCTCCTGAAAAGCCTTTAAATACCCTTCAGCCCTATTGAGATGATATGGAAAAGATCGTCCAGATTCCGGACAAGGTCACAGTGACCCAGCAGGGCGCTGTCCTCGTGGTGAAGGGCCCCAAGGGGGAGCTCCGGCGGGAGCTGCGCCATCCCCAGGTCCAGATCCAGGTGGAGGGCAGCCAGGTCAAGGTCTCCTGCTCCTCCTCCCGGAGGAAGATGCTGGCCATGACCGGGACCTTCGCCGCCCACGTCCGTAACATGACCCTGGGCGTGACCAAGGGCTACCAGGCCAGGATGAAGGTGGTCTACTCCCACTTCCCGATCAAGGTCAAGGTGGAAGGCCAGAAGGTGGCCGTCCAGAACTTCCTCGGCGAGCGCGATTCCCGCACCGTGGACGTCGGCCAGCAGGTCAAAGTCCAGGCCACCAAGGACGAGGTCATCATCACCGGGACGGACAAGGAGGCCGTGGGCCAAGCAGCAGGCATGATCGAGCGCATCACCAAGGTCACGGGCTTCGACCGGCGGGTGTTCCAGGACGGGATCCACCTCACCCACCAGGCCTCGGAGGCTGCATGAACCTGCTGAAAGTCCGCAGACGGGCCAAGAAGCGCAAGCCATCCTTCCTCCGCCAGGAGGGCCACAAGGAGATGAAGCTGGAGAAGAAGTGGCGCCGTCCCAGGGGGAGGCAGTCCAAGCTCCGCTCGGGCGAGAAGCCCCGCGGCCGGGTCCCCTCCACGGGCTACTCCTCCCCCCGCGCGGTGCGGGGCCTCAACCGCCTGGGCATGCGGGAGGTCCTGGTCCACAACCTCCAGGAGCTGGAGGCCGCCCTCCCGGAGGCGGCCGTGGTCATCGCCTCCGGCGTTGGGAAGCGCAAGCGGACGGCCATCCTGCAGGCCGCTGCGACGCGCAAGCTGCGGGTCATGAATATTTAAACGACCCCCGCCATAAGGAAAGCATATGGACTTCTTCGACAAATGCCCCCTGTGCGGCACGAGCGGCAAGACCTGGGACAAGGATCCCGAGGTGAGGCAGTGCCCGCACTGCGATTCCCTGTTCTCCGCCTTCGGGCTGGTCATGGAGAGCCAGCGCGAGGTGGAGGAGTTCTGGTCGTGAACGCCGAAAGGTTCGCACAAAGAGACTGCACCCTCGCGGCGCTGCAGGGTCCATGGGCATGCAGCGGTTCCCCTCCATGCTGCGCCTTTTGTGCGAAGGGAGCCCAGTTCACAAGCGGTTGCTGCGCTCCGGTTCCGCTATTTTTGAGAGACGCCGTTTCAGGGGAGGGCATAACAGCGTTATTCCTCGAAGCCCGCGTTTTTTGGGGCGACACGTTCCCAGACAGGCCGTACGTGGTTAGGGATCGTCATGAATTACCCTAACCGGCTTTACTGGTTCGGGCATGGGGCCATTGGTCCCATTATTTCCTGTCGGCCACTTAGAGCAAACACCAGAATAAAGTAACCGATTCCCGGAAATGGTATGATTACACTGGAAACGATGCGGTTGGAAAACCGCACACCACATCCCCATTCATTCATCTCCGGAATTCCTCCCCTTCTTGTACTCATCATATGTTGATTATTTGTACGTGTTTAGCTGCCAAACGCATGCTATCGGTTTCCAAAAAGGAGTGAAAAATGAAACCAGAACCAAGAGAACCTGCGGTGTTCGATGAGCTAAACACATACGATTATTTTATCTTGTGGTTTGCCCTTAGCTGCACAACGCATGCTATCGGTTCCCAACACAGAGGGAACAATGAAACCAGCGGCAAGGGCTGCGGTGTGCAATGAACTGCGCGCACCACAGGCATTTTCACCGGAGCCGCTCCCGCCGTCCCTTCACCACCGCACGCCCAGCTTCCTGAGGTCCCGCTCCAACTGGCCGGGAGAGGTGTAGTGGATGGTGCGGATGCCCATCTTCCTGGGGGGGACGAGGTTCTCGGGCCGGTCGTCCAGGAAGACCACCTCCCGGGGCCGCAGCCCCAGCCGCTGGAGCGCGATCTGGTAGATCCTGGGGCTGGGCTTCTTCACGCCCACCTCGCACGACAAAATCAGGGGGTCGAACAGGTCGTACAGGCCCTCCTCCCGGTTCAGCCTGTCCGCCAGCTGCCCCGCGTTGGAGAGCAGCCCCACCCGGTAGCGCTGCCGGAGGCGGGCGACGAGGAAGAGGATGCGCTGGCTGATGGTGGCGGTTTCTTCGTAGGCCTGCTGCCAGCGGGCGAGGGCCTGCCTGACCTGTAAGGTGTCCTCCACCTCCCGGCAGAATTCCTCCGGGGAGAGTTTCCCCTCCAGAAGGGCGTCCATCCGCTTGGCGTAGAGGCGGTGCAGCTTCCCGTTGGGAATGCCCAGGAGCTGGGACCAGCGCGCAGTCTCGGCCTCCATGGAGATCCGGAGGAGGACCCCGCCCATGTCGAACAGGATGGCCTTGATCGGCGCTTTGGCTGGCCGCGTCCCGGATCGCTTCCTCCGAAGGCCTTTTTTCATCGCTTCCACCCGTACACCCGGAGGTCGATGCGCCCGTCACGGATCTGCACGCCCTCCTGCCGCAGCAGGCGCGCCTTCCTGGTGCCGAAGCGCCCCGCGTAGCCTCCTACCCTCCCGTCCGCCAGGACCACCCGGTGGCAGGGGACCGTGACGGGATGGGGGTTCCTGCGGAGGGCCTGGCCTACGGCCCTGCAGCCCCTGCTTCCCAGCAGCCGGGCGACCTGCCGGTAGGTGGCCACCTTCCCTGCGGGGATGGATTGGACCAGGGCGAGGACCCGCTGGTCGAAGGGGGTGGAACGCTGCGGGAATGCGGCTTTCCCGTGCCTGGTCAGCGGGGTCATCCAGTGATCACCACCGGGGGATCGCCCACGAGGATCGTGTGCTCCGCCTGCGCAATCCGCTGGCCGGTAGGGTCCTTGAGGGGCGGGTAGCGCTCGAGCGCGCCCGCAGCTTCCAGCTGCTTGAGGGCGAGGGACACCCTGAGGGGGGAAAAGGAATCGCAGAGCCACCGCTTCGCGAAGGGGAAGGCTCCATACTCCTCCTGGATGCGCTGGAGGATGGCCCGCGCCTCGGGCATCCTGACCGGGACGGGGCGGAGCAGGCGGTAGATCTCCACGGGAGCGGCATCCCTGACCGTGCCGTTGGCAGGGGAGACGAACGGCTCGATCGCGATCGCCATGCCCTCCTCCAGGATGACGGGGGAATGGGTTGCCCGGTTGGGCACTGTCGGCTCGGCGTGGAACTGCTCCTGGTCCACGCCGTGGCCGGTGAGGTTCACGATGAGCCCGAACCCCGCGGCCCGGACGCTGGCCTCGATGGCGTCGCTCACCTGCCCGACCGTCACGCCGGGGCGGATGACCTGGACGGCGGCGCGGATCGCTTCCTCGGCCGCCCGGGCCAGCGGGCTCGGCGCAGAGCAGTAGGTGAACGCCCCGTCTGCGACATACCCGTCCACCCTGACTCCCAGGTCCAGCTTGAGCAGGTCTCCTGCTTGCAGGGTCTTGGGGTCCTCGTGGATGGGCACGTAGTGCGCGGCGATGTCGTTGAGGGAGGTGTTCACCGGAAAGGCAAGATTCCCGCCCAGGGCGCGGATGCGCGCTTCCGCGAAGGCGGCGATCTCGAGCAGGGTCATGCCCGGTCGCAGGCGCTCCCGCAGCTCGGCGCAGACCTCGCGGTGGATGCGTCCCGCTTTCTTGTAGGCCTCGGTGGAGTCCATACCCCTTGTAGGTGCAGCGCACATTTATTCGCGGTGCAGTCTGAAGCGGCTCCTCCTGCGCAGCACACGTCTTGCCGTTACACTCCCCCGGCCGGCGAGGGGTGGGCAGGGCAGGCGCGCAGGACAGCTGGGGAAAGGCTGCGCTCCCGGAGGCGGGCGGAACGTTGGCAACGCAACTTCACACCTCCGGGGGAATATTTTTCGCGGTCCGGGCCGAAAGCTTATTAGCGCGTTCTTGTAAAGAGTAGTACAGGCAGCAATCCCTGCTCTACCGGAGGTTTGTGC
>JACQOD010000012.1 GCA_016202725.1 Candidatus Aenigmatarchaeota archaeon
CGATGTTCAAGATCTCGGACGAGGGGATGATGTCATGAGCATCCGGAAGCGTTCGCTTCATTCTCAATGGATACACCATCAGCCCGGGGAAATGGACAGTTTATTTTGTGGCAAGGCCTAAGGACTTAAATTGATATCAACATTTATTGCTGATAGAGCTTTGCGTCCCCTCCTTATGAGCACCGGAGGTCGTGCCCGGGTCCCGGAAAGAGTCGGTTTCTTCACAGTTGTCGTATACCCTCATTCTTGCCTTTGGCCACGTATAGGAAAGAAAGCCTGCATTTTATGGCCTATTTAAAGGGGAAAAGTACACTATATTTTACTATATGACCTCATTGACCACATTCGATGTCCTGGCCTATCTGAGCAACGGGAAGATGCCGGTTGATCACCTCACCATGCTGATCAGGCGGAACGCGCATTTCCCCCGTGTGTCAGACCGGAGGATTCGCGCCCTCCTCCGAGAACTGCAGGAGAGGGGCGTGGTCGCGCAAGAAGCGGAAACCCTCGCCCTGACCAGCGCCGCAGCAAATACGCTCGCCTTTCTGCTCTGGGCAAAGAAGGACGGCCTGGATTACAACATTCCGCTGCAGGGAAGGAATCTCCGGCTGTTTCAACAGATTTTCGAGGAGGGTCCATTGCACATCGTTTCCCATTCCCCCTTCTCGAGGCCGACCACCATCAAGATGACGAAGGCGCTTGAGCAGCTGCGGTTCATCTCCGTTCAGAAGAGAAAACCCCTGGTCGCCAAAGCAAACGTCACCGACACGACCCTTTTCCTCGCAAATGCCTTCGGATTTGCGTTTGCCCGATTCCAGGGCAACCTCCAATTCGGCATGCGCATACAGGACTCGCCAAAGCTCCGCGAACATCTCATCCGCCTGCATGTCTACTCGACAACGGTGACGGAGGGAAACACCGCCACCGAAAGCGACGTGGAACGGGTGTTAGGCAACCGCTCTTCCAGACTCTCGCCGAAAGAGGTTCTGGAGATCGTCAACGCGAAGCGCGCGGTGGAGGAGCTGTATCGGGTCTATAAGACCGAGTCCCTGACCGCGGACCTGATGAAGCGGCTGCACGCCACCCTGATGGCCAATCTAGTGGAGCACCCTGGGGAATTTGCCTATGCCCGGAAAAGGATCATCGGCTCGGCGGCGAAGCTCCCCGATTCCAAGATCGAGATAGACACCGCGATCCAGGCTGTCCTCAATTTCTATGCGAAGTACGAAGCCAGCATACATCCATCCGTCCTGGCAGCCTTGGTCCATTTCCTGCTCGTTTCCATCCATCCCTTCATCGACGGGAATGGCCGGGTAGCTAGGCTTGTCCATTCGTACATCCTGATGCGGGCGGGCTTCCCGCTGTTCGCCTTCGATCCCAACCACCGGAACCGGTACTTTGACCTGCTGGAAGTCGGCAGAACGGGAAGCGTGGATGCTTTCGTCCAGTTCTGCATCGACAAGCACCGGGAACTCTTGGATACGCTGTAATCGTGTCAGAAGTCCATCTTGGGAGTCCGGTCCTCAAAAGAGCGTGGCGTCCATAACCTGGGTGAGGTCCTTGCCCGCCATGACGACCGAGACCTCGTGCAGCCCGATGTTGAAGGTGACTTTCTCCTGGGCCAGCAGGCCCTGGTCCAGGTAGGTCTGCAGCGGCTGCAGGTGACCGAAGGGCGGGACTGAGCCGATCTCGCAGCCGGTCAACTGAAGGACTTCAGGGGCCGTGGCCAGGCGGATCTTGCTGGTGCCTTCCCACCTCTTGACCTGGTGGAAGTCCACCTTCTTGTCTGCCCGGATGCACACCAGGATGAAGTGATCCCTGGCTTTCAGGACCATGGCCTTGACCCCCCACTCCAGGGGCACCCCCCGGACCTGGGCAGCCTCTTCCGAGGTGAAGACGGCGGCATGGGTGACCACCTGGTGGGGGATGCCTCGCTCCCGCAGGAGCTGCTGGATCCCCTCGCAGATCGCGCGCATAGCGGTGGTTGGTGGAGCGGGTTAAAAATGCAACTGCCAGGACCTGGGAATCTGCCTCGCCTCACCACTCGCCCCGCAGGTAGGGGAGCAGCTGCTCAACGGGCTTGAGCGCTGCCAGGGAGAGGGCGTAGTAGGCCTTCCCCTCGATGCGGATGACCTTGCCCTGCCGGACGTCCTCCTTCTTGGCGTACCCGCAGATCCATGCCCGCTTCTGTGGAAGGGAGAGCTTCACCCCGATGTAGAAGCCAAAGCGGCGGCCGCGGTCGAAGGTGTCCTTGGGGACCTTGATTTCCCCCTTGGTGGTGGTCTTGATCTCGATCGTGGTCCCCCGGACCAGGAGGTCGAAGTAATCAGCCCTGCCCACGGGGTGGTCTTCCCGGGCAGGGATGCCCTGGCTCTGCAGCCAGTGGAGGACCGCGAGTTCCCCGGTCTTGCCCACGATGAGGGATTCCCGTCCCTGCTTCTTCACTTCCTCGGCAGCGCGGGCGAGCCAGTCCTCCTGGACAGCCACTTCCGGTCCCTGCATGGGACGTTCTTGGTGTGCAGTCAGATAAAGGGTTCAGCAGGTCCTGGCCGCTTGGGCAAAGGGGAATCTTGCACCTGGCCCCCACCGCCTACTCCAGCAGCTGGAGGACCAGCTTCCGGAGAGTGGCAGCGTCCACCCTGCCCTTGGAAGCCTTGATCCCCTCCCCGACCAGGTAGTTGAGGGCCTTGGCTTCCCCCTTGCGGAAATCCTCCACCGCCCTGGGGTTGGCCTCCACGACCTTGCGCACCAGCAGGGCAGGATCCTCCACCGGCCCGGCCAGGCCGTGCTTCTGGATGATTTCCTGGGGGGGCAGCTGCTCGTCCACCATGCGGCGGATAGCCATCTCCGCGTTCCGGTCGGTGATCCCGCCCCGCACGAAGAGCTGCAGGAGCCAGACGATCCAGGAGGGCTGGAGGCCTGATGCTTTGAAGGAGAGTTCATTGTAATTCAAGGTCTTCTTGAGGTAGCCTGCCAGCCACGTTCCTGCAACTTTAGGGTCCACCTCCTTCGCCACCTGCTCGAACAGCAGGGCGATGTCCAGGTCCGAGACCAGGGATTCTGCCACCTTGGGGGGGAGGGCATAGTGCTTCAGGAAGCGGGCGTACCGCTGGTCCGGCAGCTCCGGCAGGGTAGCCTTGATTTTTGCCACGGTCTCCTGCGGGAGGGTGATCCGGGTCAGGTCGGGCTCGAAGATGTAGCCATATTCCGCCTCGCCCTCCTTCCCCCGCATCTCCTGGGTGATCTTGAGGTCGGGGTTCCACGCGCGGGTCTCGCGGACAGCCTTTTGCCCCCGCCGCGCCAGGGAAGATTGCCGGACGATCTCATAGCTCAGGGCCTGCTCGATCTCCTTGGTGCCGGTGATGTTCTTCACCTCGACCCTTTCCCCTCCGTGGAGGGAGATGTTGGCATCGGACTTGAAGATCCCGCCGGCCACGCCGAGGTAGGCAAGGATCAGCTCCAGCTTCTGGAGGTACGCCCTGGCCTCGGCAGGGCTCCTGAAGTCAGGCTCGGTGACGATCTCCAGCAGCGGGACCCCCGAGCGGTTGTAGTCCGCGAGCGTGCCCCGCGGGCCGTGCACCAGCCGGGCAGGATCCTCCTCGAGGTGGACCCGCCGGATCCGGATGGCCTTCCCCTGGGCCTCCAGGCTGCCCTGGGCAGCCAAGGGAACCTCGTACTGGGTGATCTGGAAGTTCTTGCTCATGTCCGGGTAGAAGTACGTCTTCCTGGAGAAGAACATCTCCTTCGCGAGCTGGCAGCCCAGGCCCAGCCCGACCGCGATCCCGGAGGCGATCGCGCGCTCGTTCACCCGGGGCTTCGCCCCGGGCAGGCCCAGGCAGGTGGGGCAGGTGAGGGTGTTCGGCTCCGCGTCCTGGTGGACGGGGTTCGCGCACCCGCAGAAGAGCTTGCTCTGGGTATTGAGCTGGACGTGCGTCTCCAGGCCGATCATGATGCCTGCAGGGTCGGCTTCCCCAGCCATCGCTAGCTCTCCTGTCTTTGCGTTCATTTCTTCCTCCTCACCTGCCGATGCACGAGGATGTGATCGATGTAGCGTCCCCGATATCGCATCCCCCCCGGAACCTTTCCGTGCGCACGAAATCCAAGCCTCCGGTGCAGCCGGGAAGAGGCCTCGTTATCAGCAGCGTAGGAGGAAGTGATGATCTCGAGTCCCCATGCCTGCTGCCCGAAGGCCAGGGCGCGGGGGATGGCGGCGGCCATGATGCCTCGGCGCCTATACGGTCTAAGCAGCCCGAAGCCCAGCGTTGCCACGTGGTCTGATGCCGTAGGCGGAGTATATTCCCGGCGGATGCTGATAGTACCCACCACCCGTCCGCCGATGTCTATGCAGAGGCACAGCTCTGTGCCCTCCCGCATGCTTTTGAAGTGCCGGTCGAGCCACCGGCGCTCCTCAACGAGACTCACCCGCCCCTGCAGCAGGATGCGCTCCCCCTCATCGACAAGGGCGTTAATGAAGAACCGCAAGTCCTGCACATCCGCTCGCCGAGGGAGCCGCAGGGTGACATCGTCCCCCCCGACCCGGAACCGATCGACGACCTGTCCCGCATGCATCTTCATCATTACCCCTCCTCCACTGGCCTGGTAAGCCGCTCCCATGCCCTGCCCACGCCCAACAAGGCAGACTCATTCAGGTGGTCTGCCAGGAGATGGAGGCCAACCGGCAGGCCCTGCAGCTCCCCGCAGGGGAGGGAGAGTTGGGGGATGCCCGCCAGATTAGGGGCCACGGTGAGGATGTCCATCTGGTAATGCTCGACCGGCGTGAGGGAAGCGATCTCGCTGAATTTTGGAGCCAGCAGGGGCATGGTCGGGGCAGCCAGGACGTCCACCTGCTTGAAGGCACGCTCGAAGTCCCGGATGACCAGGGTCCTGGCCTGGAAGGCCTTGAGGTAGAGCTGGTCCCGGTACCCCGCCATCCGGGCGAACGTCCCCAGGATGATCCTGCGCTTGGCCTCGTCCCCGAAATACCGGGTCCGTACCCTGCTGAAGAACTCGTTGAACTTCCCCTCCAGGGGGAGGGTCTGGCCGTAGCGCATGCCGCAGTACTTCGCCAGGTTGGTGGATGCCTCGGCAGTGGCGATCACGTAGTAGGCGGCCAGGGCATACTTCGTGTGGGGGAGGGACACCTCCTGGACCTTTGCCCCCTCCCGCTCGAGGGCGTCCACTGCTCCCTGGACGGTCCGGGCGATCCCCGCGTCCACGCCCTGGAAATATTCTTTCGGCAAGCCGATCTTCACCTTCCGGAGGTCCAGTTCCTGCCGGTAGTCCTTGGTCCGGGCGCGCTTGAGCGAGGTGCTGTCCTTGGTGTCGAAGCCCTCCATCTGCTCCAGCAGGAGGGCGCAATCATCGACCGAGCGGGCCAGCACGCCGATCTTGTCCAGCGAATTTGCATAATCAATCAGCCCCCAGCGCGAAACCAGTCCATAGGTGGGCGTCAGGCCCACCACGCCGCAGAAGGCCGCCGGGCAGGAGATGCTCCCGCCCGTGCTCTCGGCCATGGCCACATGGGGGAGATCCAGGGCCCTGACCAGGCCGGCTGCCCCCCCGGAGCTCCCGCCGCAGGAGCGGGACGGGTCAAGGGGGTTTTTAGGGACGCCGTAGCCGCTGTTGGTCGAGAAGGTCCCGAAGCCGAACTCGTCCATCTGGGTCTTGCCCACGAGGATCCCCCCGGCGTGCTTTGTGCGGGCGACCGCAGTCGCGTCGAAGGGAGGGATGTAGCCTTCCAGGATCCTGCTCCCTGCGGTGGACTGGATACCCTGGGTGCAGATGTTGTCCTTCACCGAGAAGGGCAGGCCGCGGAGGGGGCCGGGCCTGCTGGCCGGGAGGGCATCCCAGGCCGCCTGCTCGGCCATCGTGACCAAGAGGCGGTAGTCCTGCTGGAGGGCGTGGAGCCTGCTGAAGAACTCGCTGTAGAACTCCCGCAGGTCCAGGCCGCCCTGGGCCTCCCGCACGAACTGCCGGGCGGTCATGCCCCCGTAGCCCCTCCCCGCGGCGCGCATACCCCTATTTTACCAGCGCATTAAAAAACCCCTTCGAGAGCAGAAGCTATTAGTACGCCTGCATGAACAATATGCAAGGAGTGGCACATGGGGCACCTCATCACCGTGGGCAGCAAAGGGCGGTTGACCCTTCCCGTAGAAATCCGCAAGGACTTCCGTATCTCTCCTGGAACCTTCCTTGCCGTCCTCTCCTGCAAAGAGGAAATTATCTTGAAACCCTTGGACAGGCCTTCCCGATTCGGAGGCGTACTGGACAACGCGATCGTTACTGGCCAATTCGTACGTGCTGTCCGGAGGGAGTGGGACCGATGAGGGATCATTCATGAAGACCCCGCCCTCCTTCCGGCCCAAGAAGCGTTACATAGCGTTCCGCATCCATGCTCCTGCGCCGGTCCCCTACCCCGCCCTGCAGGAAGCCGTGACCGAATCCCTCCTGGAGTTCCTGGGCGAGCGGGACTTCGCGAAGGCCACGCCCCGCCTGCTCAGGCAGCTCTGCTCGGGCACGCGCGGCGTGCTTGTCACCACGCCGCCCTTTGTCGACGCGTGCAAGGTGGCGCTCGCCCTCGTCCACCAGATCCAGGACCAGCCCGTCCTCCTGGAGACCCGCCGGGTCTCGGGGACGATAGCCTCCCTCAAGGGCGCGCTGCGGGGGTAGATGGCCATCTCGGCGAACCGCCCCGAATCAGGGTCCCATAACGTGCGCGCGGGAGGATCTTCAATATGTTGCGAACTCACATAATGTGGATATACCTGGTAACATAAGAGACCTGTAGCAAACAACCCCCGGCACATCTGCCCGCTCCCGCCTTTCCCCAAGCATATCTGCCCCCTCCCCCCATAAGGGGGCATGGCCTGGCTGGAGTACGCCCTCGCGGCTGCGGTGGTCCTCTCCGCCGTGCACCTCCTCGAGAAGCACGTCCTCATCGACGAGCTCAAGGACCCGGTCTTCGCCACCACGGTGGCAGGGTTCTCCACCTTCCTGCTGCTGGCCCTCCTGGCGGCCTTCGCCAACCCCTTCCTCCTCCCTCCCTGGATCGCCCTGCTGGCCTTCGCCGCGGGCGTGGCCTACAACCTCTCCGCAATCCCCTACTTCACCGCCGAGGAGGGCGAGGAGGTCTCCCGCGTCACGCCCATGCTCAACCTCCAGGCGGTCTTCATCGCCCTCTTCGCCGCGGCCTTCCTGGGCGAATCCCTGGCCACGTCAGCCTACGTGGGCATGTTCCTGGTGGTCGGGGGGGCCATGCTGATCACCATGAAGCACCGCCCCGCCCTCCGGCTTCCCCGCCCCTTCCGCCGCCGCGTCTCCGTGCACTCCCTCGCCACGCTCGTGCTCGCCTCCACCCTCCTGCTCGCAGTCCGGAACCTCCTCCTGGATGCGGCCACGGCCTCCTCCCCCCTCTTCGCCGTGCTCGCTTGGGTGGGGCTGGGCGGCCTGTCCGTGGGGGCCATCCTGCTGGCATTCCACCACCCCCGCATCCGGGGCACGAACAAGAAAGGCATCGAGCACTTCCTGGCGGCAAGCGTGCTCGCCTTCCTCTTCTTCCTCCTGGCATCCCGGGCCATCGCCGAGGGCCCCGTGAGCCTGGTCTCCGCGGTCCTGTCCACCAGCATATTCTTCGTCTTCCTGGGGGCCGTCCTCCTCTCGCGCACGCATTCGCACATCGTCCGGGAGGAGCTCCGCGGCTCCTCCATCGCCATCAAGCTCGCCGCCATGCTCCTGATCTTCATCGGCCTCTGGCTGGTGGTGCGGTGAGGGCGCATTTGTTGTTGAGGCAGAGGCGGCTTCCAGGCGGGAAAGGTCCTTGACATTGCTCCCGCTGGGGATGCACGGCGAGCGCATCTCCCCAGCCTGCCCTTGCCTGCCGGAGGGCGTGCTCGCGACCCCTCCAGCCGTTCCCCTGCAGGCTTCGCCACACCCCCTGCTCCCGCTGGGAGAGGAAAGAAAAGAAAGGGGGCGGGCCTACTTGCTCAGGGTGATCTGGATGGTGGAGACCCGCATGGGCCTGTTCTCGGTGTCTGTCAGCTCCTCGGTGCCAATGGACACGGTCGGGGTTAGGTTCTGGACGAACTTGTTCCTGATCACTTCCGCCACGTCCACCGCGGTCGAAATGCTCCTTCCCCGGGCGCGGATGTGCACTTCCTTGTGCTCGCCCGAGAACTGCGTGATGGCAGCCAGGACGTAGGCCATCACCGGCTTCTTGCCGATGAAGATGGTGTTCGGGCCCGCGCGCTCCTTGGGCGCGATATGCTTGTGCTCTTTCTGATCCATACTAGTGTACCTCCTCTTACGAAATCCATGCCGTTGCTGTGGTCCATGCCCGATGTGGTCTATTGTTGGGGGGAAACCTTCTTAAAGGTTCAGCGGACCGTTCCGTGTGGAAAGAATGGCGACTGCCATCGATCCTTGAAAGGGGCGTCAATGGTATCCTGCGGGCCTGCCTCCCGGTCCCGGCAGGCGCCGCTGCAATGTGCCACACCGCTTGAGGACCGCTGGACGGCTCCTATGCGGCAGCGGCGAGGGGCTGCGCGGAGAAGGTGCCGGCAAGGGGCTCGCCCCGGGCGCGGGTCCCCTGGAATTCCCCTGCCACGCCCGCGGCGTCCACTTCTCCGACCAGGTCCAGCAGGACCACCTCCTGGTTCCCCTCCACGAGCAGCAAGGCAGGCACCCCCTCCAGGGCCAGCAGCCCCCCGGCCAGGGAGCCCTGCCCCCGGACGATCCCCCCCTGGAGGCCGGTTGCCCAGGCCACCACCTCCCCGTCCTGCTGGAGGTCGAGGAAGAAGGAGCTCTCCTCGCCGGCTGCCACGGTGACCACATACCTCCCCTCGAGCTCGGGAATGTCCACCTGCTCGTCCAGGGCGAGGTCCACCCGGACGCCGAAGGCCAGCTGGAGGGGGGAATAGGCCACTGCTTGCCCGTTGAAGACGGGGACCTTCGTCTCCTCCCGGGAGTCGGTCACGGTGACCCTGGCCACGGCCTTGATCTGGTAGGTGAACTGGCATTCCAGGGTGATGACCTGTTCCTCCCCGTCGAAGCCCGAGGTGCCGCTGCAGGCAGGTTCTATCGTGGCAGAGGCCTCCACGACCGCAAGGGCGCGGTCGTACGGCGGGGCGTCCTCCAGGGCGATCCCCTCCATCCCTGCCCTGATCTTCCCCGAAATCTCCTCCTCTGCCTGGGCGAGGCTCTTCCCCTGCAGGCCGAGGACCTGGTTGCCCATCTCCCGGGCATCGGGCTGGAAGAGGGCAACGGCAGGCCCGCGCAGGACTGCTGTCCCCTGCTTGGGCCAGGCGTTGGCCTCCTGGACGACCAGGCGCTTCACCTGGGTGCCCACGCCTCTTCCCAACCTCCACTCCCCTTCCAGAAGGTCGATGCAATGCATTGGGAAGGTCCGCATGAGGCGTGAATCGCCAAGAAGCAGGGCATGCTCTCCTCGTGAGGGAACCGCACGTTCGACAAGAATGGCATCTGCTGAATCTGCTGACCCCCGAAGCCCTTGCGCAGTCTGGCTGAAGGTGACCTGATAGGTCGTTGGAGGCCTTACGAGGCGATTCTGCAAATAGGTGAATCCCCCTCCCATATAACGGTTCAAATGCGTTCCCACCACCTTTCCTAATTCATCTATCGCATGGGGAGGCGGATAGCCGCTATTGTCATACCAGAGGGCAAGATTTCCCTCCCGCCTCTCTTCGGGAACTTCGCTATACCCACCGGTCTGCAGCACGTCCCAGCATCCCTGGTAATAGGCATAGGAAAACGATTGGTCGGCAACCAGCTTGCCGTATTCAACGGCGTTCGCCAAGCTATACGTGTCCCGTGTGAGATGGGCAAACTCGTCTCCCCCCCCACCAAAAACCTTAAGTTCAACAAGAGGGAGGAAAAACGTCAGGAGAAAGACGCCAATCACGAAAATGAACGTCTCTACGAACCCTTTCATCTTCCCGAAACCTCCATGGCTCCTTTGCGGAGGCCTGGGAGGGGGATCGTGACGTGCACATCAGGGGGTTCCTCTGCTTCACCATCGCCCCACAGCACGTCACCCCGCTCGTCCTTGACGATCACGTTCCATCCCAACGCTTCCGCGGTATCCCCCGCATCGCTTCCTGGCATCCCAGCCCCCGCGCGCAGGGAACCGAGTTCCTCGAGCTGGGAAATCCCCCCCCGCTCCGATTGCAGATAGCTGTTCACGGCGCCTCCCGCATCGTCAATCTCCATCGTGAGGTGGATCGTCTTTTCGATACCAACCAAACGCTGCACGGCCTCTACTCTCAAGAGGGTGATGGCGGCCAGCATTGCCGCCACCCATATGATTGCAATTGCCATCCCTGCAATCCCCCGCCTAGATCGTGACTTGGAGCTGACCAACATGGCGGTCACCCTCCTCGTTCTCTAAGACGATGGTGATACGGTGTTCTTCACCTTCCCTGTCTTCGGGTGTGCGCCATACTAGGCCAGGTTCCCGGAGGTCCCACACCGCTACGGCAACGTTCCCTCGGATCCCGCATTTCTCCGGAAGTTCCTGGAGTGTGCTCTCCAGGGCTGTTACCGTTACGATCCCATTCTCCGCAATGCACTGCTCCACGACGTGGGCCGTGTCAACTGCCTTCAACTTCTGGAGTGCGGATTCCTCCACCACTGACACGCTGACGAAGTCGGACGTCACAAGGAGCATGATGACGGACACTAATGCAATCGCCCAGAAGAACTTGATAGCTTCTTCCACTTGCCCTCTCAGCATGCAGCCACCTCTGCAAACCGCTGGTCTTTGGCCTTGCTGACGCAGACCGTCGAAACCTTTTCAATGAACTGCTCGCGCGCCTCATCATCCTCCAGGAAACCTGCGATGGGAGCAACCGAACTGTCAACCTGCCCTTCTCCTTTATAGGGGGTCACCACAACGTAATAGCCCTCTTGGCCAAAGGGGGGAGCACCGACCACCCAACGATAGAGCCGGCGTGCATGCTCGGCAGGGAATAACAGGGGATCAT
Organism: Candidatus Aenigmatarchaeota archaeon; assembly: GCA_016202725.1. Taxonomy (GTDB): domain Archaea; phylum Aenigmatarchaeota; class Aenigmatarchaeia; order QMZP01; family QMZP01; genus JACQOD01. The sequence continues at coordinate 10,998 of JACQOD010000012.1, forward strand.
AATAGATGACGCTAATGTCAAAGGTTTGTTCGCGTTCCAGCCGGATTGTGCCGTACACCTGTTCCTCCGCAGACAGCGCGGTCAATTCGGACGCGATAATATGCGCAAGCTCGGCCCCCTGGTACTCTGCGAACTGGTAGGGTCCGAGGAGGCGAAGGATGACCACTATTGCCAATCCGAGCAGCATGATCATTCCAATGAACATGATCGCCATTTGTGGGGTTTTCATACGGCCACCCGGCATGCTGCCGCAGTCTCAAACGTGCCTTCCATACGCTCGATGAGGTAGGTCCCACCCTGCTGGGTGAATCGTAGGCATGCAACGTCTTCTCCCTCCTCGGGCGCCCTCAAGACCAACACATCATCCTCCCCCCTGAACTTGTAACCCGATATGCCAAACGCCATCACGTCCGCCGCCTGTCTCCTGAAGTAATCCACTCCTTCCCCGCGCGTGACGATGCGAGTGAAGGCACCCACCGTGTCCGGTACAGCCACGACGCATCCGTCCTTATTGAGGCATGTCCTGCATTCCCGTAAGCACTCCTCTTCGTCCCCGTCGTACTGATCGGTGTCATCAAGGCAAACGGCCACGCATTCTCCTGTGCCACCGAAGATGACGCGGTCGACGCACGTTCCGTCGAGCGTCAAGCCGCGGGTGAACGATGGGTCCCCGATGGCCCCTCCGGGATCATTTTCCGGGGTAAGGGAGCCCACGAGAGGCCTGATCTCTTTTTCCACCACATTCTTCCAACATGCCGTCTGGAAATACCCCCACAACAGCAGGAGAAGGGCTACCGTGCAAAGAATGCCAAGCACAATGGCGAGGGTCTCGACAAGACTCGAATGCAGGGCGACGCCGCTTGGGCCTTCCATAGCTATAATGGGTCCCACCCGTCATAAATAGAGCGACTTAAGGCGCTTGCGCAATCCCTCTGGATCGCCAGGTAGGCACTCCTAGATGCACCTGCTCGTGAACATATCCAGCCGCGACCACGGAAATGGGGCGTGGCGCCGCCAAATGCAACCGGTTTTCATCCAGAGTTAATTCCGCAAAACCTGAATCAAATGAATGGAAGCTTGATGCCGAGGAAGGGTCCAATAAACTTAATGATCAGGAAGGCAAAGACAATGAAGGCAAGGACTTCAAGAAGAAAGGCTATGCCAAAATCGCCGCGTTTCATCCTACCCCACATCCAGAAGTCCCCATTGGCGGAGCGCGGCCGCCATCACCAGTGCCAGCACAATGATGCCCATGAGAATAAGGAACAAGGTGCTCATGTCCCCCCGGAGATCCCTCATATCATTTCTTAAGGTGCATGGATTAAATAGGTTTTGTCGGTTCCCTGCGCCGCGGAAAGCGGTCCTTCTCCATCCGAGCCTCCCCGAGTTTTCTCCGCGGCGTCAGGGCCAGAGCGGTGTGCGCTGCTTCCCGAAACAATCAATGCCCCTGATTCTTCCAGAGTCGCTATCCAGGCCAGTCGTTCAACGACACGGAGGTGATCCATGCGAGGGTGCCCTGAGTCAGACGTGTTGCAACCGTGCGGATGACGTGTGAGCCGACTCCCCTTGTGGTCGTAAATTCCAGGGCTATGCCAGCGGCCAAGGCCGCCCGCCATCCCGCCTCTTTCCAGACAGACACCGTCGTGTAGCAGAAATTCGGGGACTCGCCGGAATCTTTCTCCACCGTGGTGATCAGCCCCGGCACCTTGCATCCGTCCGCCAGGATTGATCGAACACTGTCGACGGTTCCGTCACCGTCCTCGTCCAGAACGGCGATGAGGTCCCCGTCGGTGTCTCCGCCCAGGGGGGTGGTCGTATAGCGCTCGAGGATCAGGCCGTCCCACCGTCCATCATGGGTTACATCCGTAAACGAGACCCGGTACCGACCGGCGCGGTTTACCCTCGGGGCAGCGTCGAACGTGTCATAGGAGATCGATTGTACCGACCCACTCTCCTTTTCAATGAGGAATTCTATGTGGCTCTCCGTATTACCCATCGCTCCTCCCAGGAGGTTTCCCTCATTACCTATCCCTCCCTCATCGTCATCCCGTGACCGGTCGTCCTCGCAGAAAAGGAAGTCAGCCAAATCCTCCGCGGTCCCCTGACTGGGATGGACGTCTATCGCCTCATCCGCACTCAAGCACTGGAAGCCCGTTGGGATGGCAGTTCCTCCGATGGTGAAATCTGCCGTGTATATCCCAAACAGCGCGTCTCCACCGCGGAACACGTTGCCCGTGTCCCTAATATCAAATTCCTTGAAGGCAAAATTGCTATACGTGGCGGAAAGATCCAACGGCGACCGAATGTGACTGATACGTCGAAACGCATTCAACTCGGAGGCGAGTGCCTCGGGCCCATTGTACGTGACGACTTCTTTTTCCCTCGTGACCGCATCGTAGCTGAACGGGATCCGCGCGCTTCTGGGGGCCTTCACCTCCCCCGATTGATACGGTCCGACGGGAAAGGAAACCCGGTCATACTGGTATGCATCAAACCCGCAACTCGGCAGATCGCTCTCTGGTTCTATGACTTCGGCCCCCACGCATACGGCGGCACCGTTGGCGTATTCATAGGACGTGCAGCTCACCTCACCGCTTTGAACAGTAAGGTCAGCACGGCACGGGCTTGCAAAGTAGAGGGGAGTCGGGGCGTTCGCCCCGACCAGGCCAGCAATGAAGCCCTGTTCCTTGCCCAATACGATTGCCTTCTGAACGGGGAACTCATTTCCATCCGCTCCTTTCGCCACGTCAAATCCTCTCAGGGGAAGGGTCTGGAGCGTATCGCAGGCCAGCGCTTTCTGAAGCACCAATTCGCCGTTCTTTGGCTCATACAGCTCGCCCTCGCAGGCATGGCGCGCGGCCAGGAGCTCGGTCAGCCCCCAGGTGATCGCGCCGACCGTCCCTATGCGTCCCAGAACCTTGTTCGTTGCGGCAATTTCGCTATCCTTCAGCCCCAGGAGGAGGGGATCCTTCAGGTGGCTGTCCTTAAGGACGTTGAGGACACTCACTGCAATGTCGTCATCCGCAGTCTTCCATCCCATGCCCAGGGCCTCGACTTCCCGCCGAACCACCTGCTCGTCAAGTCCAAGCCTGCGAACCTTCTGCACGTCAATCAGGTCGTCAAGCGCCTGGATCGGCTGAGATAGGAGACGTTCGGAGTATTTAGCGGAAAGGAATCCTGCCGCGCGCTCGTTCCCCCATTTTTTGAATAACGCCATTCGGCTGACCCCCTTTCCCGCGATGTAGATCGTCTGCCGCTCCATTGCCACGGCGGCCCGCCCCATCCTTCGGAGACCGCTGTTGACGCCCCGCTCAATGCCGGCGACGACCCGCGACCCCCCGGGGACCAACTTCACAACAAATTTCCCTGCCGTAACGACCCCCTTGACCGCACCCGTCACGAGGCCGGATATCGGGAGCACCCAGATAGTCACCTTTGCGCGCTGCCAGAATCCATCATCAAATGTCCAGGCCTTTTCCTCACCCACGGGGAACTGCTGAGGATAGACGATGTAGGACGGTTGCCCGGCGCCGTCGATGAATTCCCGGGGCGTATCAGCAAGTCCTGAGAACTTTTCGGGAAGGTAGAAGTCGTTCACCGTGCACGTGAGCGGGGGGGCAGACGAGATCGTGCATGAAACCGTTGTATAGAGATA
>JACQOD010000093.1 GCA_016202725.1 Candidatus Aenigmatarchaeota archaeon
GAGGGGAGCCGGTCGGCGGGGGGGAGGCCGCGTGCTGCGCCGTCGCCGCAGGCGCGGGTGTAGATGCAGGCTCGTCCTCCGTGATGCCCATGTTGTAGAGGATCTCGGTGATCTTCGCCAGCTTCTCCTGGTTCTTCTTCTTGACCTCCTGGTAGCTCTTTTCCGTGACCGCAGCCTTGCGGTAGTCGTCCTCGAGGGTGGCGAGGAGATTCTTGATCTCCTTGCGCTGGGCGGCGAGGTCGTTGACGCTCAGCCCCTCCAGGGCGCTCAAATCTTCCTTCTTCTTCGGCATGTTATCCTCCTTCTAGCTTCTTGATCCGCACATCCACGGACTCGATATACGTCTCGGCCATCTTGAACAGGCCGGATTTCATCTTGTCCTTCGCCATCTTCAGCTCCATCTCGATGTCGTAGGTGTCCTGGCCCTTGGCCTTCAGGGCCTCCAGGCGCTTGGCGATGCCGTCGATCTTCTCGTTCACCGCCGCGTAGGCCGTGAGTTCCTCCTCGGTCAGGCGGCGGGTGTTGTGCAGGAGCGGGCGGAAGGAAATGAACCAGGGCTTGCCGTCGTTGTATTCCGGGTTCTGGAGCAGGCCGGTCCCGGTCACCAGCTTCACGATGCGGGACGCGTAATCGGGGCCATATTTGCCCTTCACGCGGCTGATGTCCCCGTTGTACTTCGTGCGGAGCTGGATCTCCGTGTTGATGTTGGCGCGGATGGCGCCCTTGAAGTCCGACAGGACCTGGGAGATCAGGAAGAGGCCGATGCCCCATTTGCGGAACTCTCGGGCCCCCCTCTCCAGGGCGACGTAGCCGCCCTTACCCCCGTACTTGGGCAGGAGGCGGTGGACCTCGTCGAAGATCAGGAGCACCTTCAGCTCAGGGGACTCTGCCCACTGGATGGCGAAGATGTTCGCGATCACCTTGCGGACAAACTTGTCAATGTCCGTGGTCGGGAGGGAGCTCATCACGAAGACGGTGATCTCCCCGCCGTTCATGTGCTTCCTGATATCGACCTCCATGGCGGGGTCCTTCACCAGGAAGATGTTGGTCTTGAACGACCGGGCGTCCTCGGGCTTCATCCCGAAGCGCGGATAGAGGTCGAACATGGCCTTGTCGGACTGGGGCTTGATGAAGCCTGTCCACTGGGCCGTGGGGTCGAAGACGATGACCGGGAGGTTGCGCTTGAGCATCTCCTCCGTGGCGACCTGGGCGCTGACGCTCTTGCCTGACCCGGTCCCGCCGGCGGCGATGGAGTGGGTCATCAGGCTCTTCATGTCCATGAAGGCGTCGGTGTTCGTCTCGGCGATCTTGCCCACCAGCAGGGACGAGGGCCCTTCCTGGGGGAGCTTCTTCATGTCCATGGGGAAGATGTACCTGGCCTTTTGGACCTTGTGCGCCAGCCGAGTCTTGTAGTACCTCCTACCGGCGTAGAGGCCGGGCGCCACCCCGAAGAGGATGACGTAGAGGAGGGGGTTCAGCAGCAGGCCGTACAGGATCACCAGGGCCACGGGGAGCTCGGTCACCTGGAAGGAATCCGCCGCGGAGGCGAACTTGTCCCCGTTCGCATAGGAGACGTCCACGGTGAGGACGTACGTCCCTTCGGCGGTCCCGTTCGGGATGGAGATGGCCTTGCTGAAGGTCAGGGTGTCCTCGACGGCGAGGGTCTCCCGCTCGGTGAAGAGGGCTTCTTCGGCATTGGCCAGGGCGATCCGGTAGTCAACGATGATGTCCTCGATGGAGGCGGTCTCGCCCATGTTCTTGAGCGTGACGCTCGCCTGGAGGTTCGTGCCGGGATTCATGATCTTGGTGAGGATGTTGAGCAGGACGTCGAGCAGGGGCTCCTTGGGGATCTCGACCTTGATGGTGATCGGGATGGCGTACTCCCTGCCGCCTGAGTTCACGACGATCTCCCCCTTGTAGATGCCCGGAGCCGTGCTGGCCTCGGCCGACACCTCGATCTGGACGATCTCAACGGATTTCTTGCCGATGGCGACGGTGTTCCTCTGCAGGGTGATGAGGCTGAAGGCCGGCCCCTCCACGGCCAGGGTGGCGGTCACGGACGTGTTGAGATTGTTGGTGAGTTCGATGGCGTGGGTGACGCTCTCGCCGGGAGCGACGACGATGTCAATCAGGGTGGAAGCGACCTCCAGGGGGACGAACTCCACTCCGGGAACGGTGAGGTTGGGGAAGGTCTGGTTGCTGCCAGCGCTCCCGCCCGTTCCTGTTCCTCCTCCAGCTCCGCCCCCTCCTCC
>JACQOD010000089.1 GCA_016202725.1 Candidatus Aenigmatarchaeota archaeon
CGCTGCACGGTCAGGGGAGTCCATGCACAATGACACATGCCCGAACCAGTAAAGCCGGTCGGGTTAATTTATGACGATCCCTTAGCTGGTGGCCGATCCGTTCTCTGAGGAGGAATTACCTGTCCCGTTGCCCATGGTCTGGTTGCCGCCACCCAAGGTGGAGTTGGTTTGATTGTTGGTCTCATTGCCGATGGGAGGAGGCTCGGGAGGGGGGGACCTGGTATAGACCCGGAGGAGGCATTCCCGCGGCTGGAGGAGGGAAATCGTGCAGAAGACGTCCAGCATGCCCTCAGGGGAGAGGTCCCTGCCTTGCAGGTCGACGACCTCGCCCCGGGAGCCGATCATGCGGAAGCGTTCGAAGCCCTCCACCGCGGTGGTAGCATAGGAGGACAGGAAGATGGAGTCGGGGAAGGCGAGGGCGAAGGCCCGCACCTGCTGGTCCTGCTGGGCGCAGGGCCCGCAGCCCGGGTTGTAGACCGACTCGATGATCACCCGGCCAGCCCCCAGGATGAGGGCGATTTCATTGGAGGTGTAGGAGCGGTTCGCGAGGAAGGGGATGGCCGGGGCATCCTGGGGGGGAGGGGCCTGCGCCGGGCGGAAGCCGGAGATGGCGAAGCCTGCCACGGAGAAGACCATGAGTGCGGCGATGAACACGGCGGCGAGGGTGCGCTTCTTCTGCTGGTCCATCCCGCTGGTTGGATCGCCAGGCTAAAAAGGTTTGCGGGGTGCTGCGGAGAGTCAGGAAACACGCAGGCCTGCGGGATCACGAGGACGGAGCGGCCCTGTTGCCTCAAACACCACGGCAGCTGCCGAAGGCGGCTACGCGTATTTAAACCTTACCGGGGAGGTTAAGTATTCTGAGGAATTCCATGGACATTGGCATTGTGGGGTATGGGGCGTACGTCCCCCACTACCGCATCGCCGTGGAGGAGATCGCGCGCGTGTGGGGCGAGGATCCGGCCCAGATCAAGGAGGGTTTGGGGGTCCTGGAGAAAAGCGTGCCCGACAAGGATGAGGACACGATCACGATCGCCGTGGAGGCGGGGAAGAACGCCCTCTTGCGGGCAGGCGTGGACCCCAAGCTCGTGATGGCGCTCTACATCGGGAGCGAGTCCCATCCCTACGCCGTCAAGCCCTCCGGAACGGTCGTGGGCGAGGCCCTCGGACTTGGCCCCCACCTCATGGTGGCGGACCTGGAGTTCGCCTGCAAGGCCGGGACCGCGGCCATCCAGTGCTGCTACGGCCTGGTCAAGGGTGGGGTCATCCCCTACGGGATGGCCATTGGGGCTGATACCTCCCAGGGGAGGCCGGGCGACGCCCTGGAGTACACGGCTTCGGCAGGGGGCGCGGCCTTCCTCATCGGCAAGGATCCCCTGGCCCTGCTGGAGCACACGCTGTCGTACACGACCGACACCTCGGACTTCTGGCGCCGCGAAGGAGCCGACTACCCCTCCCACGGGGCCCGGTTCACGGGCAAGCCTGCCTACTTCAGCCACGTGACCTCCGCCACCCAGCTCCTCCTGGAGCGGACCGGCTACAAGCCAGGCGATTTCGCGCACGCCGTCTTCCACATGCCCAACGGGAAGTTCCCGGTGAACGCGGCCCTGGGCATGGGCTTCGCCAGGCAGCAGATCGAGCAGGGCCTGGTGGTCCGGCGGATCGGGAATACCTATTCCGGCTCCTCCCTGCTGGGGCTGACGAATGTCCTGGACATCGCCCTCCCGGGGGATCGCATCCTGCTGACCTCCTACGGGAGCGGGGCAGGGGCGGACGCCTTCGTCTTCCAGGTCACGGATCATGTCCTGGATCGCCGGGACAGGGCCCCCCTGACCGAGGAGTACATGGCCCGCAAGGAATATATCGACTACGGGAAGTACGCCCGCCTGCGGGGGAAGCTGAAGGTGTGATGGTGGATGGACAGGGTGGCGGGAAAGGGGATGTGGGGCCGCTGGCTGCGACTGCTGCTCCGCACGACCCCCGGAGGCGGCGCATGACCGACGTCGCGATCGTGGGCGTGGGCTGCACGAAGATGGACGAGCACTGGACCAAGTCCCTGCGCGACCTCTCCACGGAGGCGGGGGCCCTGGCGGTGAAGGACGCTGGACTCGACGGCAAGGACATCCAGGCCCTGTACGTGGGCAACATGTCCTCGGGGAGGTTCATCGGGCAGGAGCACCTGGCCGCCCTGGCCGCAGACCAGGCCGGGCTCATCCCCATCCCCGCCACGCGGTGCGAGGCTGCCTGCGCTTCCGGCTCGCTCGCCTTCCGGAAGGCCTGTCTCGCGATCAAGTCGGGGGAATACGACATCATCATGGCCGCGGGCGGGGAGAAGATGACCGACATCAAGGGCCCTGAAGCGATTGCCGCCCTCATGGGCGCAGCAGACCAGGAATGGGAATCCGCGATCGGCCTGACCTTCACCGGCCTGTATGCCCTCATGGCCCGCGCGTACATGAACACATACGGCCTCACCCGGGATGAGCTATCCCAGGTGCCGATCAAGAACCACTTCCACGGGCTCAAGAACCCGCTCGCCCAGTTCCGCTTCGAGGTCACGGCGGAGCAGGTCGCCCGCTCCGCGATGATTGCGGATCCGCTGCGGCTGCTGGACTGCTCCCCCATCACGGATGGAGCTGCTGCGGTCATCCTGGTCTCGGACCGCGTGGCTGATCGGTTCAAGAATCCCATCTGGGTCAAGGGATCGGGCCAAGCCTCGGGAACCCTGGCCCTGCACGACCGCCCCTCCCTCACCGAGATCCCGGCCACGCAGATCGCGGCGAAGCGCGCCTACGACCAAGCTGGCGTAGGCCCGCAGGACATCGAGGTGGCCGAGGTCCACGACTGTTTCAGCATCGAGGAAATCCTCGCGTACGAGGACCTGGGCTTCGCCCCGAAGGGGAAGGGGAAGGACCTCCTGCTCAACAAGGACACCTGGATCGGCGGCCGCCTGCCCGTCAATACCGACGGGGGGCTCAAGCTGGGCCACCCGGTGGGGGCCACCGGCATCAAGCAGCTCATCGAGATCGTCCGCCAGCTGCGGGGCGATGCCTACAACCAAGTCAAGGATCCGCGGATCGGCCTCACCCACAACATTGGGGGAACGGGGGCAACCGCCCTCGTGCACATCCTCGGGAAGGAGCGATAGCATGGCGATGAAACAGTTGCGGGGGCGCGCCACTTGGCATTCCTCCCGAGGACAGGCGCAATTCGCACACCGGGGAGGCGCGTAGCATGGAATCCGCACCCCTCTACTGGCGGCTGAAGCGGCAGAAGTACAACCTCATCGGGACCCGCTGCGTCACCTGCGGGGAGAGTTTCTTTCCCCCGCGGAGCTTCTGCCCCACCTGCCGCCGCCGCGGCCGCATTGAGGAGTTCCAGTTCTCCGGGAAGGGAGAGATCACCTCCTACACGATCATCAAGTCCGCTCCCAAGGGCTTCGAGCAGTTTGCCCCTTACACCGTGGCCATCATCAAGCTGGACGAGGGCGCCCTGATCTCCGGCCAGGTCGTGCAGGGAACGCCCGCCACGATCGGCGGCAGGGTGGTCCCGGTCTTCCGCAAGATGTACGAGGAAGGCAAGGAAGGCATCATCCACTACGGCATCAAGTGGCAGGTGGACGGGACCGCAGCGGAAAAGTGAACCGCTCAGCTCCCAAAGACTGCACCAGCCGCGATCTTCAGCCGAACACTTCGAGGGAGGGAAAATCCATATCCGCCTGGCGAAGGTCCATCTTCCCGAGCTTGCGGAAGAGGGCGTCCAGGCCAGGATTCGTCATCGCCCGGAACACCTCCCGCAGGGAGAGCCCCAGGGAGATGGTCCCCCCGAAGGCCTGCTTCCACGCGTCGTCGTACTGCTGCAGGAACGGCTGGGAGAAGTCCTGCCTCCGGAAGGCCTGGCGGATAGTCTGGGCGGCCAGCCGCGCGGCGGTGAAGCCGAAGATGATCCCCCCGAACGACCAGGGCTTCACCTGGCAGGCCGCCTCTCCCACGAGGAGGGTGCGGGGGAACGCGGTCGGGATGAGCCCGGCGTTCATGAAGGCCGCGTGCTGCTCGAAGGCCCGCAGGCCGAAGAAGCGGGCCAGCAGGGGGAACTGGACGTTCTTCCCCAGGGCGCCATACTCCGTGGTCTCCCCCCGGGGGATCCTCCAGAAGAAGCCGTCGGGGATCTTGCTCTTATCAAAGAGGAGGTCTACATGATCGTCCTGACAGGGCTCCTGCGTCAGGGCAATCAGCCCGTTCAGCCGCTCCTGGGGCAGAATGCCCCAGTGCTTGCGCACGACCGAGGAAGCGCCATCCGCCCCGATCAGAAGGGAAGCTTCGTGCTTACCCTTGCTGGTGTGGAGGGTCACCTTGCTGTCGACCTGCAGGCGCTCCACCCGCTCCGCGAGCCGCGGAGGAGCATCCAGCCTGCCCGCAAGCCACTGCTGGAACCGCTCCCGGTTCACGACGTAGGCCGCGGTCGCGGGCTTCTCCACGCGCACGCGCGCGTGGGGAGAGGACAGGACTGCTGCCCTGACTTTGTGCTGCACCCACTCCTTCCGGAGGGGGACGTGCTCCTCCAGGTGCGTGGAATACAAGCCGGAGTCGGCCTTGCGGCCCAGGGTGCGGGAGGCGTCCAGGACGAGGACGTCCAGGTCCTTCTGCAGGAGGGAGGCCAGGTACAGGCCCACCGGGCCCGCGCCCACAATTGCAACATCGGCCATACCCTTCTCAGGGGGAGGGGATACTTAATGGTTTGCCTGCGGGGGGATCCGGGATGATCGGCGTATGCCGAATATATAGCCTGTTGCGGGGCCCAATCGGCGGCGCTGATGAAACGGTAGAGGGGGGTTACGGCAGCAGCTTTTCCACCAGGATTTCTGCAGCCTCCACAAAGCTCTTTGCGTTCTTGTGGAGGGAGTCCAGGATCTCCTTCTCGACTTCTGTCCCATATTGGAATTCCTCCCTCAAGGTCTTTGCGTCCCCGAACTTCAACTCCTCTGCCCTTCGTATCATGGCAATGTAGTTCAGGTCAAAATCAAGCTGGCGGACTTTGGCCAGGTATGCAACGGCGGTTATGGTGCATTCTTGGTTTCTGGATTCGTACCCAACCGCCGCAAGGATGGAAAGGAGGGAGCGGTACATCGCATAGAAGGCAGCGGACACCGCCCAATCGGGGAAGCCCCCTTTGAGATTGTGGTCCACCGCCTTCAGGTTGTGAAGAGCCTTCCGCCCGTGCTTCTGCGCCTTTTCCCTGTCGGGGTGCGTTCTCCTCAGCCCCCGGTGTTTCCTGGCTTCCCCCGTTCCCTTCTCCAGGCACCATCTGAATGCCTTCTCCCCGTTCATTCCAGCCTCCGCAGCGCCTCGATGATGGCGGCTTCCCCTTGTATGACGATGCCCTTCTCCAGTATGCCTGCGGTGACGGCATCTCTCCGGGCGATGTTTCCCCTGAAGTCGCCCGCGGTCATGAAGAGGGGGTTGACGGGCCTTGCCCTTGTCTGCGAGAGTTCAAGGCAAGCCCTCTCAATGGGGCGGACCCCCCCCTTCTCCACCAGAAAGAGCACGTCAACATCCCTGGCGTTCCCCTTTCCCGCTGCGATGGAACCGAACAACACGGCTGCCCTGGCCGCGGAGGAGGCTGCCGCAAGGTCCCGGGCGTACACCTTCGCGAGCGGGTTGGCGGCGAGCGCCCTGTTCCTTGACTCTATCAGGATAAGCCCGCACAGCGTCCTGGCCTCATCATTCCCCAGATTCAGCCGGTAGTAGAGGGCGTTGCCCATGCTCCTCTGGGAGAGCAGCCCTCTCCCGAGGAGGGCTTTCAGCGTGCGGTGGGCCCCTCCCACACTCATGCCCAGCGTCCTCGCCAGTTGGTTCACGTTGAACCCCTCCGGGGAACTTCTGAGGAGGAATTCGACAATCCTGTAGGTGGATTTCGGGTACATTCAACCATTCCTTATTTCCGAATGATTATTCGATATTATTGAATGATTAACTCTCCTGTATAAGCCTTCCTGGAGGGCCGCAGGCGGTTTCCTCCACGGTCTGCCCCGCTTTGGTTGGTCGCCAGCGCGGTGCTTCCTAGATGGTCGGAGTGGTAGGGGTCGTCATAAATTAACCTCACCGGCTTTACTGGTTCGGGCATGTGTCATTGTGCATGGACTCCCCTGACCGTGCAGCGTCCCTTCAACGGGCCCTCATTCCTGCTGGGCAACGCCTCCTGTCTGGCTTTTCACCCTGCCGATGGCCAATTCGACCATGGGGGCAGTGGTCTCATTATTTTATGTCGATTCC